>NZ_DASYZI010000222.1:0-10756 GCF_035946395.1 Actinocrinis sp. | reverse complement strand
GACAGGTGACGGCGCGAAGGAAGGTGGCGCGATGGCGGCGGAAACGCTGACCAGGGACCGGGTACTGGACGCGGCGGAGGAGACTCTGCGGCGATTCGGGCCGGGCAAGACCACCGTGGTGGACGTCGCGCGGGCGCTCGGCGTCAGCCACGGCACCGTGTATCGCCACTTCGCCTCAAAGGCCGAACTGCTCGACGCCGTCCTCGGGCGCTGGCTGTCCCGGATGAACCCGCCGCTCACTGCCATCGTCGAGTCGCCGGGGCCCGCCGGTGATCGGCTGTGGCAGTGGCTGACCACGCTCATGCGGCTCAAGCACGACAAGGCGCGGACCGATCCCGATCTGTTCGCCGCATACGCGCTGCTGGCAGCCGAGGCGCGTGACGTGGTGCCGGCACACGTCGGCGAGCTCGTCGCACAGGTCACCCGGATCGTCGCGGACGGCGTCGAACGCGGCGAGTTCGCGCCGGGCGACCCGGCGGTGATCGCTCGCAGCGTGTTGGACGCGACGACCCGGTTCCACCACCCGGCGCATGCCGACGAGTGGGCCGCCGGGCCGGTCGAGCAGGCCTTCGAGGCGCTGTGGAACCTGCTGCTGCTCGGGCTCTGCGCACGCTGATTTCGCAGGCCAGGGGCTAATTTCCTTCACCCTGGAACGTTTGTTCGAACACGGCGACGGGTAGGTCAAAGGTGTCAGCACGAATGGGCCACCGGGGAGGGTTACTCCGTGTCCGACAAGACTTTCGACGACAATGGGCGAGGATCGGCAGTGAAGGCGGGCTGGGTGCGCGTGAGATTGACCGCACCGCAGGACGCCCGCGGGCCGCGTGGGGTGTCGTTGACCGAGGGCGAACTGGTGTTGCGGGCCGACCGGGTAGCGGTCGACGAGGAGCACCTGGTCTTCCTGTGCGCCGAGGAGGTGGTGTTCCGGCTGGACCGCCGGTACTTCAGAGCCCTGACCTGGTTCGTCGACCGGCCGACCTTCGGCGAGTGGCTGCGTGCCCGCCGCAAGCAGTATCCGAACTCACACACCCGCTGGTCCGAGGACGAGCGCGGCCAGCTGGCCACCGAGGTCGGGTCGGGCTTCGGCTGGCAGCGGATCTCCGACCTGCACGGACGGACGATACACGCGGTGCAGCGCGAGGCGGTGCGCGACGGGCTGGTGGCCGCGGAGGCCTTCCCGCGTCCCGGGGTGGGCTGAAGTCCGTGTCCACTTGACCTTGAGGGCGCTCCAGGCCGCAGACTGCTCTGCATGAATGCGACCGAGACACGCTTGGGGCGGCAGCTGTGAGGTACCGGGAATTCGGCTCGACGGGCCTGACGGTCAGTGAGATCGGTCTCGGTGCCTGGCAGTTGGGCAATCGGAAGGACTGGAACGGTCCGGACGAGGCCGAGTCGCTGGCCATCGTCGGCGCGGCCCTCGACGCCGGCGTGACGTTCTTCGACACCGCGCCGGGCTACGCGGACGGCCACAGCGAACGGCTGCTCGGGCTCGCACTGCGCGGGCACCGCGACCGGGCCGTACTGTGCACCAAGTTCGGGCACACGCCCGAGGGCACGGACTTCTCCACCGGGGCACTGCGCGGCTCGATCGAGCGCAGTCTGCGCCGACTCGGGACGGACGTCCTCGACATCGTGCTCATGCACAGCCCGCCGCCGGAACTGTGCGACGGCGGGCTCGTCCCGCACTACGGGATCCTGGAGGACCTCAAGCGCAACGGGCTGATCCGGGCCTACGGCGCCTCGCTGGACTGGCCGCAGGACATCGACATGGTGCTGGCGACCACGGACAGCAAGGCGCTGGAGGTCTACCTCTCGGCGTTCCACCAGGAGACGTGGGAGGCCACCGAGCGTGCGGGCGCGGCCGGCGCGGGAAGCGTGGTGAAAGTCGCGCTGGAGTCCGGGTGGCTGACAGGACGCTACGACGCGTCGTCCACGTTCGTCGGCGTGCGCTCGCGCTGGACGCCGCCGGAGGTGCGGCGGCGGGCCGCGCTCACCGCGCGCTTCCTTGAGCTGGTGCCGGAGGGCTGGACGCCGGTGCAGACCGCGCTGCGATTCGTGCTGGCGAACTCGGGCGTCTCGACTGTGATTCCGGGGACGCGAAACATCGCGCAGCTCACGGCGAACCTGGAGGCCGCGGACGGCGATCTGCCCGCTGACACGCTCGCGGCGCTGCGTGCGCTGTTCGCAAAGGAGATCGCCGGAGATCCGCTGCCCTGGTGACGGCCTGGCGACGGTCTCGGACAACGGCGACGAATCCCGTCGGCCGAGACCGTCGCCTGACTATGCTGGCAGCATCGGTTGAGGATCCGTTGAGGATTCCATTGGGGTGGGTCGCGCCGAGTGGCGCGTCGGGTGATGAGGAGTGGCGATGGATCCGTTGACGGTGTCGGCGGTCGCGACGGTACTCAATCGATTCCTCGGCGAAACGGCGGTGGAAGCGGGCAAGAGCACATGGGCGGGGCTGGTCAAGCTGGTGCGCGCGGCCTTCCCGGGCCACGCGGCCGCTGAGGCCGTCACCGAGGCCGCCGAACGGCTGACGCCCGGCACCGCGCCGGACCAGAACGCGGTGATCGACCTGAGCGCCGAACTGGTCGGCCTCGCGAAGAGCAACACCGGGTTCGAAAGCGCGTTGCGCAAGTGGATGGGCGAAGCCGGATCGCTGGCGATCGATGGTGGTGTGACCACGAACACCATCGAGAAAGGAGCGACGATACACGGCAACGTCGTGCAGGGGCGAGACATCGGCCCGATCACCTTCGGCAGGTGATCAGCATGCTCGTATTCGCATCGGACAATGTGATGTTCTGTCATCCATGTATGACGGTGAGGATCTTGCCGCACAAGCCGGAAAAATGCTCTGACGTCGGACATCCGGCTCGCGGGCCGGTTCCGCTACGGTTTGAGCGAGGACCTTCGGGATACATGCTTTGAAACAGCCGGGGTGGTCCGGACAGAGGGCGTCACTGACGGCGACGGATGGGAAACAGGTGAGCGGCCGGCCTCTTCGCCCCCGCGGACGCGACGACGCGGACCAGCCGAACGCCGCGGCGCGTGCCAGTGCCAGTGCCAATGGCAACGTCGCGAACAGCCGTCCTTCTTCTGCTTCCGGCGCGGCGGGAACGCGGCCACGCTCCGCGGGATCGCTCGCCGGGATGCGTAACCAGGCCCAGACTCGGCTTCGCGCACTGGCCGAGAACGACCCGGAGGCGTTGGTCAATCTGCGGCTGCGGATGACGGCCGCGTACGCGTGGCGGCTGCTCGTCATCGGGGCCGCCGTCTACGTGCTGTACATCGTGCTGCTCCGGTTCGAACTGGTCGGCATCGCGGTGTTCCTCGCCCTCGTGTTCACCTCGCTGCTACGACCGCCGGTCAACGCGATGTCCCGGCGGCTGCCGCGCTCGCTGGCCGTGCTGCTGTCGATGCTCGGCAGCCTGCTGGTGATCGCGGGAGTGTTCACGCTGGTCGGCACGACGGTCGCGGACGAGACCGACCGGCTCGGGCAGGAGTTCAGCGGCGGCGTGGCCCGGATCGAGACCTGGCTGGAGGGGCCGCCGTTGCGGGTGAACCCCTCGGCGCTGTCCGGGTTGCAGGGCAAGATCAGCTCCTTCGTCTCCTCGCACCGCTCGATCGTGATCAACCAGGCGCTCAGCGGCGCGAGCCGGGCGGTGGAGATCCTCACCGTGCTGGCGCTGGCGGTGTTCTGCTCGATCTTCTTCACCCACTCGGGCGAGCAGATGTGGCGCTGGTTCACCGTGCAGTTGCCCAGGGAGGCGCGCTCACCTTGGGATCGCGCGGGCCGGGCGGCGTGGAGCACGTTCTCCGGCTACACCCGCGGCACGATCATCGTGGCCGCGGCCAACGCGGTGATGGTCGGCATCGCGCTGTACCTGCTCAAGGTCCCGCTCGCGCTGCCGTTGACCGTGCTGGAGTTCCTGGCCTCCTTCGTTCCGCTGATCGGCTCGCCGGTGGCGATGGCGGTCGCGACGGTGGTGGCGCTGGCCGGACGCGGGGTGGTCACCGCGGCGATCGTGCTGGTGCTGATCGTGGTGATCGGGCAGATCGAGGGGCACGTGCTCCAGCCGTTCGTGATGGGCTGGGCGGTACAGCTGCATCCGGTGGCGGTGGCGATCTCGGTGATCGCGGGCAGCATCGTCGCGGGGGTGGTCGGCGCGGTGGTGGCCGTGCCGATGGTCTCGATCGCGTGGTCGATAGTGCGCGAACTGCGCACCGATCCGCCGGCGGCCGACGTGGACGTGGGGCCGACCGATACACGGTAACCGTGCAAGTCTTGCAATGATCGATTAAAAATTTGCGCGCTGCACACAGACTATTGCGGTCATGTGTTGTGGTGGTTACAGTCTGCCGCACTGAGCACCCACACCCACGGCTCAGGACTCAGCGACCGCCTCAGACACCGCGACAGACACCGCGCGCCAGAGCCGCCGTACGGTGCACTGACTGACGCGTCAGGGAAGGAATTCCATGGCAGTCACCCGCAGAAAGCTCATCGTCTCGGCGGCCGCCGGGGCCGCCGCCGCCTCGGTACCCGCGATCTGGCCGTCGTGGGCGTCGGCGGCCAGTGCGGCCGGGGACGTCGTCGGCAAGATCACCGTCGGGTATCAGGGCTGGTTCGCGTGCATCGGCGACGGCGCCCCGATCAACGGCTGGTGGCACTGGAGCAACAACTGGTCCCAGCCGCCGTCGCCGAGCAACAACAACATCAAGGCCTGGCCCGACATGGGCGATTACCCGAACAAGTACCAGACCGCGTACGCGAACCTGAACAACGGCCAGCCGGCGACGCTGTTCTCCTCTTACGACCAGTCCACGGTCAACGCGCACTTCCTGTCGATGCAGCAGAACAACCTCGACACCGCCGCCCTCCAGCGGTTCGACCCGAACAGCAGCGAGGGTCCGACCCGCGACGCGATGGCCGGCAAGGTGCGCACCGCCGCCGAGACCTATGGCCGCAAGTTCTACATCATGTACGACGCGACCGGCTGGACGAACATGGCGACGGAGATGCCGGCGGACTGGACGAACAAGATGTCCGCGCACACCGCGTCGCCGATGTACGCGAGGCAGAACGGCAAGCCGGTCGTCGGGATCTGGGGCTTCGGCTTCAACGACGCCAACCACCCCTGGGACGCCGCCACCTGCCTCAGCGTCATCCAGTGGTTCCAGAGCCAGGGCTGCTACGTGATGGGCGGCGTGCCGCGCGAGTGGCGCACCGGCACCGGCGGCTCGCGCTCGGGCTTCCTCGGCACGTACCACGCGTTCAACATGATCTCGCCGTGGATGGTCGGCGCGATCGGGACGATCTCGGACGTCAACAACGTCTACACGACGTACACCGTGGGAGACGTCGCGGACTGCAACGCCAACGGCATCGACTACCAGCCCTGCGTCCTGCCCGGCGACCTGTCGGGGCGTCAGCGCGTGCACGGCGACTTCATGTGGGCGCAGTTCTACAACATGGTGCGCGCAGGCGTGCAGGGCATCTACATCTCCATGTTCGACGAGTACGGCGAGGGCAACCAGATCGCCAAGACCGCGGCGACGCAGGCCACCGTGCCTTCCGGCTCCGGCCTGCTTTCGCTCGACGAGGACGGCACGGCCTGTTCCGCAGACTACTACCTGCGGCTGACCGGCGACGGCGGCAAGATGCTCAAGGGCCAGATCGCGCTGACCTCGACACGTCCGACGCAGCCGGTCGTCGGCGGCGACACCACGCCGCCGACCGTGCCGGGCAGCCTGCACATGACATCGAACACCGACACGACCGTCGCGCTGGCGTGGAACGCGTCGACCGACGACGTCAGCGTCGCCGGATACCACGTGCAGCAGGTCAGCGGCAGCACCAGCACCGTGGTCGCTTCGACGACCGCCACCAGCTTCACCGTCACCGGACTCACCGCGTCGACGAGCTACACCTTCGACGTGACCGCCTACGATGCGGCCGGGAACGTCTCCGCCGCGTCGAACACGGTGACCGTGACGACGAGCGCGCCCTCGGGCAACACCGACCTGGCGCTGCACCAGCCGGCGACCGCGAGCGGCTACACGCAGAACTACGTGCCCGGAAACGCCGTGGACGGCGACCCGAACACGTACTGGGAGAGCACGGACAACGCGTTCCCGCAGTGGATCCAGGTAGACCTCGGCTCGGCGAAGTCCATCGGCTCGCTCACGCTGACGCTGCCGCCGTCGACCTCGTGGGGCGCCCGTACGCAGACCATCACGGTCCAAGGCAGCACCGACGGCACCAACTACACGACGATCGTCGGCTCGACCGGCTACACGTTCGATCCGGCGTCCAACAACAGCGTCAGCGTGACGCTTCCGAGCACGACGACGCGTTACGTCAAGCTCACGTTCACGGCGAACACGGGTTGGCCCGCCGGGCAGCTGTCCGGTCTCTCGGTGTTCGCCGGGGCCGGTTCCCCGCCGCCCCCGCCGCCGTCGAACCTGGCGCTGAACAAGGCGACGTCGGCCAGCGGCTCGCAGTCGGGTTTCCCGTCCTCCAACGCCGTGGACGGCAACACCAGCAGCTACTGGGAGAGCACGAACAACGCGTTCCCGCAGTGGATCCAGGTGGACCTCGGTTCGAGCCAGAGCATCAGCCGTCTGGTGATGGACCTGCCGCCGTCGACCTCGTGGGGCGCGCGCACGCAGACCGTCACGATCCAGGGCAGCACCGACGGTACGAACTACACGACCCTCGTCGGCTCGGCCGGCTACACCTTCGACCCGAACACCGGCAACACCGTGACGGTCACGTTCGCGGCGGCCAGTGTGCGATACGTGAAGCTGACCTTCACGGCCAACACCGGATGGCCTGCCGGGCAGCTCTCCGAGCTCCAGGTCTACAGCTCCTGAAACTGCGCCTCCTCAACGGCCGCTGATCGCGGGAGAGACGGCCGTGTCCGGCGGCGCCGGTTCCCCGGGTAGCATGAGCGTTTTGTGACCGCCACGCTCGTCGCCAAGGACCTCGCCGCCGGACACGGCGACCGGATTCTGTTCTCCGGACTCGATCTCGTCGTCGCCCCGCAGGATGTGATCGGCCTGGTCGGCGCGAACGGCGCGGGCAAGTCCACACTGCTGCGGCTGCTCGCCGGGCTCGACCGGGCCGAGAAGGGCGAGGTGCGGCTCAGTCCGCCGGCCGCCACGGTCGGGTACCTGCCACAGGAGCCCGAGCGGCGCGACGGCGAGACGGTGCGCACGTTCCTGGCCCGGCGCACCGGAGTCGCCGCGGCGCAGCGCGAGCTCGACGCGGGCACCGAGGCGCTGGTCGAACAGCGGCCGGGCGCCGACGACGCGTACGCCGCCGCGTTGGAGCGCTGGCTGGCCCTCGGCGGCGCGGACCTGGAGGAGCGGGCCGAGCAGGTCGCCGCCGAGCTGGGACTCGGGGTGGACCTGGACCAGCCGACGGCCTCGCTCTCCGGCGGACAGGCCGCGCGGGCCGGGCTCGCCTCGCTGCTGTTGAGCCGCTACGACGTGTTCCTGCTCGACGAGCCGACCAACGACCTGGATCTGGACGGGCTCGAACGGCTGGAGTCCTTCGTCGGCGGGCTGCGCGCCGGGACCGTCGTGGTCAGCCACGACCGCGAGTTCCTGGCCCGCACGGTGACCCGCGTGCTGGAATTGGACCTCGCGCAGCAGCAGGTGAACCTGTACGGCGGCGGCTATCTCGCGTACCTGGAGGAGCGCGAGGTGGCCCGGCGGCACGCCCGCGCCGATTACGAGCAATACGCCGACACGCGCTCGTCGCTGGAGGCGCGCGCCCGGATGCAGCGGTCGTGGATGGAGCAGGGCGTGCGCAATGCCCGGCGCAAGGCGGGTTCGGACAACGACAAGCTCGGCCGCAAGTTCCGCACCGAGACCACGGAGAAGCAGGCGGCGAAGGCACGCCAGACCGAGCGGATGATCGAGCGGCTGGACGCGGTCGAGGAGCCGCGCAAGGAGTGGGAGCTGCGGATGGAGATCGCCGCGGCGCCGCGCTCCGGGTCGGTGGTGACGACGCTGCGCGGCGCGGTGGTGCGGCGCGGCGCGTTCACGCTGGGACCGGTGGACCTGGAGGTCGGCTGGGCGCAGCGGGTCGCGATCACCGGGGCGAACGGCGCGGGCAAGTCGACGCTCCTCGCCGCGCTGCTCGGCCGAGCCGGACTCGACGCGGGGTCGTCGGCGCTGGGTCCGGGCGTCGTGGTCGGCGAGATCGACCAGGCGCGCGGGCTGTTCCTCGGGGAACAGACGCTGCTCGACGCGTTCAGCACGCAGGTGCCCGACCAGGCGCCGGCCGATGTCCGAACCCTGCTGGCGAAGTTCGGGCTGCGTTCGACGCACGTGCTGCGCCCCGCGGCGACGCTCTCCCCCGGCGAGCGCACCCGGGCCGCGCTCGCGTTGTTGCAGGCGCGCGGGGTCAACCTGCTGGTGCTGGACGAGCCGACCAACCACCTCGACCTGCCCGCGATCGAACAGCTGGAGTCCGCGCTGGACTCGTACAACGGGACGCTGCTGCTGGTCACCCACGACCGCCGGATGCTCGACGCGGTACGTGTCACGCGGCGTCTGGTAGTGGCGGAGGGCCGCGTCACTGAGTTATAGGACCGAGGTGTAGCACCGGGTTGTAAGAACTGGGTCGTCAGCACCAGCTGTTCGGCGGAAAAAAATCCGATGGTCGTTTCACGGGTCCGGCATAGCATGGCGCCGTGATACCGACGGACCGGATCGTCCCGTTCCTCGTGACGGCGATCATCATCATCCTGGCCCCCGGCCCGCAAGTGCTGTTCGTGGTCGGCCGGGCGCTGGCTTACGGCCGGCGCACCGCGCTCTCGACGGCGGCCGGCGGCACGCTCGGCGCGTACGTCCAGGCGATCCTCGTGTCGCTGGGGCTCGGCACCCTGGTCGAGCGATCGGCGATCGTGTACACGTCGATCAAGCTGGTGGGTGCGGCCTACCTGGTGTACCTCGGGGTCAGGGCGTTCCGGCAGCGGCGCGAGCTGCACGCGGACATGACGTCAGAGAATGTCGAGAGCAGTGGTCAGCGCACGGCATCCGGTATGAGAGCAGCGTCGGACACGAAACCCGTGTCGGACATGAAAGCCGCGCGGCAGGGCGTGCTGGTCGGTCTGACCAATCCCAAGGCGGCGGTGTTCTTCGCCGCGATCCTCCCGCAGTTCGTGGATCGGTCGATCGGCCACGTCCCGCTCCAGATGATCGTGTTCGCGACGATGTTCTCCTCGATGGCGCTGGTCTCCGACAGCACTTGGGGCCTGGTGGCCGGGACCGCTCGCGACTGGTTCGCCCGCTCGCCGCGCCGCCTGGCGCTCGTCGGCGGGACCGGCGGGCTGGCGATGGTCGGGCTCGGCGTGGGCATCGCCGTCACCGGCCGCAAGGACTGACACCAGCTGATCACGAGCTGATCACCAGTCACCAATAGCCCTCGGCAGAGTCGAGCGCGCGCGGCGGGAGCGGCGGGTCGGCGGCCGGTGTGCGGGAGAAGCGCGGCGCGGGGGCGGGCTGAACGTGCCCGTCCACGGTCGTGAACGTGCCGCGGGCCGCGTTGTGCGGATGACCGGCGGCCTCCCAGGGCGTGAGCACCGGCGTGACGCAGGCATCCGATTCGGCGAACAGCTCGGCCCACCGGTCCCGCGGCCGCGCGGCGAAGGCCTCGGCGAGCTGCCGCGCGGTCTGCGGCCACGCCGACCGGTCGTGCTGGCGCGCCACGTCGATCCGCTCGGCCAAGCCGAGCCTGCCGATCAGCTCCACATAGAACTGCGGCTCGATCGCGCCGACGGCGACATACCCGCCATCCGAGCACTCATACGTCGCGTAGAAGGGCGCTGATCCGTCGAACAGGTTGCCGCCGCGTTCCCGCCGCCACAGGCCGCGCGCATGCAGGCCGTGCACGATTCCGCTGATCAGCGCGGCACCGTCGGTCATCGCGGCGTCCACGACCTGCCCGCGCCCTGAGCGCTCCCGCTCCACCAGCGCGGCGAGGACGCCGACCGCGAGCAGCATCCCACCGCCGCCGAAGTCCGCGACGTAGTTCAGCGGCGGCGACGGCGGCGCACCGGGCGGCCCGAGCGGTTCGAGCGCACCGGACAGTGCCAGGTAGTTGATGTCATGGCCGGCACGCGGAGCGAACGGGCCGTCCTGGCCCCAGCCGGTCATCCGCGCGTAGATCAGCCGCGGGTTGCGCTCAAGACAGGCGTCGGGCCCGAGGCCGAGCCGCTCCATGACCCCGGGTCGCATGCCCTCGACCAACACGTCCGCGCGCGCGGCCAGGTCGAGCGCGGCACCCAGGCCGTCCGGCTGCTTGAGGTCGAGCGCGACGACCGTGCGTCCGCGGTCCAGCGGATCGCCGGGATGTGGCGCCGCCGTCAGCCCCCGATCGGTCGGGTTCGTGACGCGCAGCACGTCGGCGCCGAGGTCGGACAACAGCGTGCAGGCGAACGGCGCAGGGGCGAGCGAGGCGAATTCGAGGACGCGAACACCGCCGAGGGGACCAGCGTCATGAAGGCTCGTCGAACTTGACCGTGGCCTTGTGGGCGACTGTGGGCTCACCCGCCGCTGCGCGTCGGCCGGCGCTGCGCCACCGGCCACGGTCGACTTCGGCGAGGGGTCATGGTTCGACATGCTGCGAGCTTAGAGGGTGCGCGGATTGGTGGCCGGGCTCGCGGGCCGATGGCCGTCGCCTGGCCGCGTTGTCGTCGGTCGCCGCAGCACCGCTGCGCCTCCCTCCTCCGCCTTGCCA
>NZ_DASYZI010000221.1:0-5398 GCF_035946395.1 Actinocrinis sp. | reverse complement strand
GGATGCGGCTCGTCACCGAACGCTGACTCGTCGAACACGGAGTGTCGGCCCCCTCGGATTCTCGGCCCCGGCGATAAAGCAAGCAGCAACAATACCTGTATTTCACTGAGTAAAGGCTGAGAGTCCGGACGGCAGACCGCGACCACCTCGCAGGCGACCGCGGTCTGCGCTGCTATACGACGCTATGCCGGAATTCTGACTCTGTGCACGTATTGGCTGCGCACACACTGGCTGTGCGCATACTGGTTTCTGCGCGCCCGTCAGCCGCGAGGCAGCACCTCGGACAGGACGCCGTCACCCGGAGACGTGGTCCAGTCGGTCGAGATGTACGAGACGCTGTCCTTGGCCAGCAACGCGACCCTCGCCTGCGCGGCGGCGAGAGACGGCGCGATGCTTGAGATCGCCGGGTTCACGTCATACGCGTCGGTGGCGACGACGAGGTAGTGGTTGGTGTTGTACCACTCGGTGTTTCCATCACTGACGTACGTGTTCGCGTCACCGTCGAACACTACGAACCAGGGCCGGATCGTCGTGTCGGAGTAGCGGGTGCGCGGGTCGCCGGTCTGGGCGTTGTGCACGCTCGGGAAGATCTCGGCGTTCGCGATCGTGCCGGAGGACTTCAGACCCTTGAGATAGGTGGAGTATTCGACGTCGGTCCACAGGGAGTCGAAGGGGTTGTTCTCCTCGACGGTGCCGGGGATGATCTCGATGATCGCCTTGCCCGCCAGCGCGGAGCGGGTCGGCCAGTTGCCGGCCTTAACGGCGGCGTCCAGGGTGGCGTACTGGGTTCCGTCGGACTTGGTCAGCAGGTCCACCGGACGGAACACCCGGCCGCCCATGTGCGCCTTGATGTACGCGTCGAGCTCGGACGGGCCCATGCCGTAGTCGTTCTCGAAGCCGGCCTTCAGCTCTATCTTGATCATGATCGGGTTCGCCGCCGGGTGGCCGGCGAGCCAGAGCCGGATGTCGTCCAGGCAGCTGTTCAGGTCCTCGTTGGTGCTGCCGGTGTACGCACCGGCGAGGGTGGAGGTCTGCGTGCAGTTGTTGGAGTTCCCGAGCGGGTTGTCGTGGCTGACACCCCAGTCGCCCGTGATGTAGTCGGCCCAGACGTCGAGCTCGATCAGCGACGCGCCGGCGTCGAGGGCCTGGTCGAGATGGGAGTAAGCGCTCTGGTTGTAGGTGTTGTGGATGCCGACGGTGGTGGCCGCGGCGAACGAGAGCGAGCCCTGATCCACGGCGGAGGCGCCGCCGGGTTGCAGGGCCAGCGCGGCCCCCAGGGCGAGGACGGCGGTGACGGCTCCAGCAGCGCGGCGGGAGCGCGGACGCGACAGACTGCGCAGGCGAGTGGGCATACCAGACTCCTGGTGTGGGTGGGCATTGCCTGGTGCAGAGAGGATCGTCGGCCTGGTAGGTGAATTCGGGCGGCATCGGACGTGTCACGCGGCGGTCCGCAGGATGTGATCTTCGGTTCAGCTCTCTGCGACGGCTGTGCGGCGGCGGCCGACGGTCAGGCTCAGCACTGTGGTCACGACCAGTGTGAGGACGATGAAGCCGAGCGAGAAGGGGATCGGGAAGCCCGGCAGCGCGATCGGCCCGAGATGGTCGATCCCTGAGTTGTGCAGTGCCTCGACGATCATCTTCAGCCCGATGAAGCCGAGGACGACGGACAGCCCGGTGGACAGGTAGACCAGCCGGTCGAGCAGGCCGCCGATCAGGAAGTAGAGCTGGCGCAGGCCGAGCAGGGCGAACAGGTTCGCGGTGAAGACGATGTAAGCCTGCTGCGTGAGGCCGAAGACGGCGGGGATCGAATCGAGCGCGAACAGTACGTCGGTCGCCCCGAGCGCAACGATGACCAGCGCCAGCGGCGTCAACGCGCGGCGGGCGCCGACCCGCGCGGTCAGAGCGGTGCCGTGGTACTCGTCCACGGTCGGGAAGAGGCGGCGGACGTAGCGCACCAAGCCGTTCTCACGCAGAGCGGGCGCTTGTGCGGTGGCGCCAGCGGCGGCGCCGTCATTCTGCTGCCCCGGCAGGCCGCTGTGCCCGAAGGCGAGCTTGATCGCCGTGAAGAAGAGGAACGCGCCGAAGACGTAGAAGATCCAGTCGAAGGCCGCCACGGCGGCGGAGCCGAGGCCGATGAACGCCCCGCGCAGGGCGAGCGCCAGCAGCACGCCGACCAGCAGCACTCGGTGCTGGTAGTCCCGCGGCACTCTGAACCTGGCCATGATCAGGACGAACACGAACAGATTGTCGACCGACAGGCTGTATTCGGTGATCCAGCCGGCGAAGAACTGCCCGCCGTAGGCCGGCCCGGCGATGTGACCGAGCCCGGTACCGAACGCCACCGCGAGCGCTGCCATCGCGGCCACCCACACTCCCGCTTCGCGCAGCGTGACAGCGTGCGGCTTTCGGCCGACAACGAACAGATCGAGGGCGAGTACGGCAACCAGGCCGACCAGGGTGAGGACCCACACCCAAAAAGGGACGGACATTGGTATTTCCTCCGGCGGACGGGCTGGACATCAGTCATCGCCGGAGGTCTCCTCCACCTCGCCGGGTACGCAACCGCGACACCACCGGCGAAGCCGGTGACCCCGGGCTCGACCGCAGCCGCAGCTCTCGCTGCGTCCGCGACGTCTGCCGTGTTGACGGACGTCACCGCTTGGGATGGGAGTACTCCCCTCCTTGAAGAGCCATTCTCGCACAGCTGCGCGACGCCTCGGGACGCGATCACACGAATCCCCCGGTCATCCGAGGTGTCACCGTCGCCGACGTCGCGGGCAGCGACGGGCTTCGTCAAGGCCATTCGAGCCGGCTGAGACGTGTGCGCTTCATCCAGCCGAGTGAAGAATTCGGCCATTCGGCGTACGTGGCGCAAGCAGACGCCTACCCTGGGCAATGGGCGCGCGGCGGCGACATACAGCGTCGACATACGGTGTGCCGCTCAACCATCCGGGTAAGCGGCCCGGATTCACGCAGGTGAGAGGCCAGCGGTTGGAACTTTCCGGGCAGGCACTGCGCGCGCTCAGCGAGCAGCGCAAGCTGTAGGCCCGCAAGCGCCCTCCGGTCGGGCCCGGAGGCGCACCGAAACCGGGCAAAAAGGCAAGAGACAGGTGGGCGTGGAAAGCAGGCAGAGCACGGCCGGGGTGCTGGCGACACACCGTCCGGATCCCGGGACGCAAGCCGCCACGGACGTGGGCGCCGCACGAACCGGCTCTGCCAGGAGCGAACGCGGCGGCTGGGATCCGCTGGACGAGCTCGCGGTACGCGTCGGCTCAACGCTGGACCCGGCGATCACCGCCCAGGAAGTGGTGGACCTGGTCGTGCCGGGGTTCGCCGATCACGCCTCGATCCTGCTGCGCCAGACCGTGCTGAGCGGCGCGGGGGCGGCCGAGCCGCGCGACGGGCCGATCCGCCTGGTCCGGCTGGCGTTCAGCGCCCGGGACGCGGAGTTGGCCGAGCGGCTGCGCACCGCCTGGCCGGTGGAGCAGGTCATCATCGTGTCGGAGACCTCGCCGTATGCGAAGGCGATGCGGTCGCACGAGGTGATCATCGATTCGATGCACACCCTGCCATCGGCTGCGGACGGTTCCGACATCGGGAAGCTGATGGGAGGCCGTCCCGGCGTCTTCGCTCCGCTGCTGGTCGGTGGGCGTGTGCTGGGCGCGATGGTGCTCACCCGCAATCCGGCGCGCGGTCGGTTCCGCCCGGTGGAGCTCGCGTCGATCGAGCGGCTGGCGGCGCGCGCGTCGATCTGGATGGACAATGCGCGGCTGCACGACCAGTTGCGGCACACCGCGATCAGCATGCAGAAGGCGATGCTGCCGACCAAGCTGGCCGCCCCTGTCGGGCTGGAGATCGCGCACCGGTACCTGCCGGGCAGCGACATGGCCGTGGTGGGCGGGGATTGGTTCGACGTGATCGGCCTGTCCGGCGGCCGGGTCGCCCTGGTGGTCGGCGACGTGATGGGCCACGGCACGCAGGCAGCCAGCGCGATGGGGCAGATGCGCACCGCGGTACGCACGCTGGCCGCAGTCGACCTGCCGCCGGCCGAGGTCCTGGCGCATCTGGACGACCTGATGCCGCACATAGACGACTCGCTGTTCGCGACCTGCATCTACGCGGTCTACGACCCGGCCGCGCAGCAGTGTTCGATCTCCCGCGCCGGGCACGTCCCACCGCTGGTCGTGCACCCGGACGGCCGGACCGAGGTGCTGCACCAGGTCGCCCCGGGTCTGCCGCTGGGGCTGGGTGGCGCAACGGGCACCTTCGACACCCTCGACATCGACCTGCCGGACGGCGCGCTGTTCGTGCTCTGCACCGACGGGCTGCTGGAGAACAAGGCGCGCGACATCGACTCGGGTCTGAACCTGCTGCGGGCAAACCTCGCCGAGCCGGGCAGGCCGTTGCAGGAGATCTGCGACCAGGTGGTCAAGGAGCTTGACCTGACCAAGGACCGGGACGACATCGCGCTGCTGATCAGCCGGGTGCATCCGCTGCCGGCCGACCGCTCGGCGGCGTGGTGGCTGCCCGGGGAGCCGAAGCAGGTCGGGCGCTGCCGGCGCCTGGTGCGCGACACCCTGGCGGCCTGGGAACTGAGCGCGCTGACCGAAACGGTGGAGTTGCTGGTCAGCGAGCTGGTCACCAACGCGATCCAGCACGCCGGTGGCGAGATCCGGTTGCGGCTGCAACGCAACGAGACCGGGCTGCTGTGCGAGGTCTGCGACCGGACCCGCACCCCGCCGGAACTACAGGAGCTGTCCGCGACCGCCGAGCGGGGCCGTGGCATCCTGCTGGTCAACGAGCTGTCCCGCAAGTGGGGCCACCGGCGCACCGCCACCGGCAAGATCGTCTGGTTCACGATGAACCCGGCCTGAAGACCCGAGCTGACCGCAGATTTGTGCGGAAGCCCCGAGCTGGCGACAGACGTGGCCGAGGACCGGCGCCGAGGACCGGCGCTGAGGACCTGGGCTGGGGAGCTGAGCTGAAGGATCTGGGATGACAACAGACCTGGGTTGAGGGCCTCAGGACCTGGGCTGACGGCTGATCTGGGTTGAGGACCCCAAAGCCTGGCCTGACCTGGGCTGGGCTGGGCTGGGCTGGGCTGGGCTGACTTGACCGGGCCTGGCCTGGGCTGGGCCGAGCTGGCCTGGCTTGGGCTGGACTGGACTGGACCGAGCTGGGCTGGACTGGGCCGAGCCGAGCCGAGCTGGGCTGAGCTGGACTGGGCTGAGCTGGCCGAGCCGAGCTGGGCCCGGCCGCGCCTGGACTGGACTGGACTGGGCTGGGCTGGGCTGGGCTGGGCTGGGCTGAAGGTAGATCCGTGTCTGTGGATCTGCGCGCAGTACCTGCCTGGTCCACGTACCCAGTGCCACCTACTTGGCCCACCTATTCCGCACCA
>NZ_DASYZI010000220.1:0-9046 GCF_035946395.1 Actinocrinis sp. | reverse complement strand
ACCCCCCCCCCCCCGCGGCCGGGTCCCTACTCGAACTCGCCGTCGTCCTCGGCCTGGTCGTCGTCGACCCGGTCGCTCGGCTCGTCGTCGCGGCGGCCGAGAACGGCGCGCAGCTTGGCGGCGTCGACGACCGGGTTCCCGTTGGACTTGTGCGGCTCCAACTCCGGATCGGCGTCGATGAGCACGGCCTTAAGGCGCTCCCCAGACCAGCCCTCGTAGACCTCGGGACGTAGGCTCGCGAGGCGCTGCAAAACGACCGTCGTACGCATCCGCGGCTCGTCGCCGAGCACCGCCAGGACGTCGGCGAGGTGGTCGACGACAACGGTCGGCGCCTGGTCGAGCGCGGTCCGCTCGATACCGGCGCGCGCCTTGCACGCCCGGTCGATGATGGCGGGCACGTCATCATCGGAGAGGTACTGCCAGCGGGCGATGTCGAACGGGTTCGCGGTGAACCCGACCGTCACCGAGGTGCCGATGTCCGTGCTCGGGTTCAGCGTGGTCGCGGTGATGCCGGAGCGGTGCTTGCCGGTGCCGAGCAGTCCGTCATTGGCGTAGTGATCGCCGACTGCGAACGCGACCCGGTTGGAGGTGTTGCGAGTGACCTCCTTCGGGATCGAGTCCTTGGCCGGCGAGACGGTCACCCACACCAGCGTGATCCCGGTCTTACGGGCTTTCTTCATCACCTTCTCGGCCAGCTCGGCGGCCTCGGCGCCGTAGGTCTTGTGCATGAACAGCTCGTGGCACTCGTCGAACACGACCACGCGCGGACGCATCCGCTTGTCGCGTGCGGCCAGCTCGCGCGTGAGCTTGAGCTCGCCGGCCTCTTCGAGCAGTTGGCCGCGGCGGGTGACTTCTGAGCGCAGCCGCCGCAGAGCCTTCAGCGCCTTCTCGACGTCCTCGTCCTCATCGCCCTTGACCAGCACGGACAGGCGCGGGCGCATCAGGTCGTAGTCGGCGTTGTACGCCATGACGTAGACCTCGATTTCGACGAGCGGATCGAGCGCGGCGCCGAGCACGATGGCTCTGGTCGCCGAGCTCTTACCGGTGCCCATGATGCCGCCGATCATGTAGTTCTTCGCCATCAAGCCGGCCCGGATCGCCTCGCCGCGCAGCGTCACGGCGACCGGCACGCCCTTGAAGTAGTCCGCGGTCCCGGTCTTCAGCAGCGGCCACGGCGGCACAGGGCCGGTCAGCGTGCCCGGATGCGCGACCCACAGATCGAGTACACCGGGCTTGTTGTCCGGCTCGCTCGGCCATACCTCGATCGGCTTGCGCAGCAGGTTCGAGGCCAGCAGGTTCTTACGCCGATTGATCATCTCGACGCTCACGCCCTGCGGCAGCATCAGCTGAGCGTGCCAGCCGGCGCCGTCCTCGACCGCGCCGAGCAACCACCGCGGTTGCCATCCGGCCTTGACCGCCTTGTCCAACGGTCCGATCCCGAGGTGCCGCAGCGCGGTCAGGATCGCCGATTCGTCGGGCACCAGCTCGCGCCCGTCGCCGTCACCGCCCTCGGCGTACAGAACCGGGTCGAGCGGCGCGTGCGCGCGGCCGAGCGTCCACAGCGAGGCGAGGATCAGCACCGGGGCGGCGACCAGCGCCGGTCGCCAGGCGACGTCGACGGCCCAGCAGATCCACCACACCACGCGGAACGCCACTTGTAGCGGCGCGGTCGACTCGGCCGGCTTGCCGCTGGTGACCGCGAGCACCAGGCCGAGCGCGATCAGCGCGCCAGCGAGTGTGCTCGCCGTGTAGATCACGGCGCGGGCTGCGTAGACCGGGGCGCGCAGCAGCGCCATGCGGCGGGCGTGCCGTTCCTTGCGGAACGCCGCGGCCCGCGTCTCCCACTCCAGAGCCGACGCGTGGTCGCCGGCCGCCTCGGCGAGCCGTATCATCCGCTCGTGCCGCGCCGTCGAGCGCGCATCACGGCGGCGGCCGGCGTACACGCGGGTGCCGAGCGCGACGTGCCGCACGTGGCGCACCACGAACCGGCGCGGCGCACGGATCGGCTCGGGCAGCAGCGGCACCAGGTCGACCGGCTCGCCGAGCTCGTCGTCTCGCTCGTCCTCGTCCGCCTGGTCGACCTCGACGGCGTCGGCCGGCTCGGCGTCGACAGGCTCGCGCAGCGGCCACGGGACCAACCGTGGCCGGTCCCGCGCGCCGTTCGCCGGCGCGCCCTCGAGGTCCGTCGTCGGCGCGTCGGGGCCGTGGCCGTTGGCGTGCTCGATCTGGGTCGTCATGATGTGCCTGTCCTCTCTGGGGACAGCCGGGCGCGGCGGCTTCTCAGGGCCTCGCCGCGCCCGGCGCTGGACTACTGCTGTTCGGCCTCGGCGGGGGTGTCGAGGCGCAGTTTGAGGAAGCGGCGCCGCAGCGGGGAGTCACCGTGGCTGGGCGGGCAGTCCTCGGATTCGTTGATCACGCGGAACGCTGCGCGCAGCGCCTCGGCGACTCGGTCGTTCTCTTCGGGTAGTCCCCACAGCCGGACCTTCATGCCGCCACCACCAGGGCCGCCGGACCGCACACGCAATCGGCCTCGCTCGCGCCCTGGCCGATCAGGCACGCGCAGTGGACCGGGACGGGGGCGCCGTTGACGACCTCGCCGTAACAGCGGTCGCACTCGCCCGGCCGCCACTCGCCGGCGTCGCCGTGCCCGGCCGGGTCGACGTCGATGCGCATGATGTTCGGCGACGAGCCGAGAGTCATCTCCAGCTCGCAGGCGCGCTCGCGGCTGACGCCCTCGTGCCGTTCGGTACGGCCACCGGCGAGGTAAACGGTCACGTCCTCGGCCGCGGCTTCGGTGTGCTCTGCGGGCATCGCAGAATCCTTCCGATCGTCGGTTCGGGCTGACTGCCCGCGGCGGTCCGCCCGGCTGTGGGGACCGGGCGGGCCACCGTCAGGCGTTCAGTCCCGATGGACCGCTACGGGGATGCCGAGCCCGACTGCTTCGGCGGCGATCCGGTCGGCCTGCGCCTCGGTCATGGGCTTGCCCTCGAACTGCACGGCCAGGCCCGGCACGGGCGCGTCAACGAGGACCAGGCGCACGCGGTACGTGCGCTGCTCGCCGGCCGAGTGCTGGTCGGCGCTCACGCGGCGGTCCCGACCAGGCTGCCGTTGGCGTACTCGACCAGCCGCACCGGCTCGGCCGCCGCCAAGTCGACGGGTACAGCCTCGGCGTGCTGCTGCGGCTGCGCCTGGTCGACCTCGACGACGGCCGGGACCGAGTCGAGAGCGGCGGCGGCGAGGCGGGCACGCAGCCGCTCGGCGGTCGGCTGGCCGATGTGCAGCTCGGCCTTCAGACGGCGCAGGCTCACGCCCGTACCCGTTGCCGTGAGCACCTGCGCGTTGAGCGCACTCGCCTCGGTGTACAGCTGGTCATCCGAGCGGCGAGGCGCAGGCGTTTTCGAGCCCTTACGGCTACGCGTCTGCGCGGCGCGGCGCGCATGCTTCGGCGCGACCTCGGCGACGTCCTCGACGGGCGGCTCAGGCTGCGCCTCAGGTACGGGCTCGACCGCCGTACCCGCGAGCAACTGCGCCGTGTACTGGTGAGCCGTCAGGATCTCGGCCACGCCGACCGGGTCGCGGCCTTGCAAGCGCAGCGCGATGCGCTCGGCAAGAGGCGCCTTGCTGCGCCACATGCGGCCATGGTGCAGCCGCAGCCGGCCGACCACCGCGGCGCGTGCAGCATCCTGATCCAACGCCTCACGGTAGGTGGTGATCTGCTCGATACGCATCCGGCGCCAGATACGCCATGTCGCCACCGGCCGCAGCAGCCACAGCGAACGGCGCAGCGCCTCGATACGCCGCTCGTCGCTCAACCCCACCAGGCGGCGGATCGTACTCTCGGCGATGACGACCACCAGCGTCCACACCGCCGGCGGCGCACCGTGCAGAACCCTGCCGTACAGCGAGCGCTGCGGAGCGACGTTCGCATAGACGGTCAGCGCGACCAGGACGCGACCGCCGTAGCGCGCCAGCGGCGCACGCAGCCCGTTGAGTTCCGCCACGATCGAGAAAAAGGTCAGCACACCGATCGTGCTGTCCATCAGCACCGGGATCGCCCACGAGGCGGCACCGAAGTACGGACGCGACGCCTCGTCGACGCTGACGAACGAGAGCGCCAGCGCGATAGCGCCGATCGCCGCGACCGCGACGGCGATGAACAGCAACAGCGTGCGCGCACCCTGCTCGGTCGGCCGCCACAACGGCGCCGGAGTGGACTGCTCGGTCATGGACGCACCTTCTTTCGCAGCAGCGAGCGGACGATGAACGCGGCCTCGGCCGCGACGACGGCGCCGAGCACGGGCAGCAGCACCGCGGACAGTCCCGGCGAGTGGGCGACGTAGGCGAAACCGAGCGAACCGATCAGAGCCTTCACAGCGCGCCCCCGTCGCGGTCGACGCTGGCACTTAGCCGCGGAACTTCGGCATCGTGCGTGGGGGCCTCGCGCTGCCGGTGCGCCTCAGCGAGCGCGGTCGCGGCCTGGTCGCCGAGCGTGGCGATGTCGCCCGCCACGCGATGCAGCTCCACAGCCGCGCGCCGCGCGGTGACCTTGTCGTTTGCCTCGGCGGTGTCGCACTGAGTGTGTACGGTGGCCTGTCCGCTCATCGCGCACCACCGCTTGCGCCGCCAGGTCGGCGCGCGACCTTCAGCCGGATCAGAACATCGGTCGCCGGTCCGGCTTGCCCCTGCCTGGCTGGTGGTAGGGCACCACGTACCGAATAGACGATGCGGTGCGCGGTGGTCCGCATGTACACCTTGGCGCCGAGTACGTCCGCGTAGGCACGCAGAGTCTCCATGGCGTCCTCGCTGTCGTGCAGTTCGGCGTTCAGCGCGTAGTAACCACCGAGCGTCCATTCGAGCACCGGCAGTGGCTGTCGCATCGACGGGCCGTGCAAGAGGAGGAACCCGTAAAGGTCGTCAAAGGTGCGCAGTTGACGCGCCCAGGCATCCGACACGGTCTTGATCTGCGCGCCGCTGCCCAACTTGATGGTGGACTGGTTCACCGTGCGTCCCCGTCCTGGCCGTGTACGGTGACCCGCTCATCCATTGGGGTACCACCGTTCGCGTTGTCGAGGTTGTCGTGGACCGTGAGCTGAATAAGGACGCTGCTGTGCGGCTCGCCTCGTTCCACTGAGGCTGGCGGGATGGTGCCGCGCACCGAGTAGACGGTGCGCTGTGGCTTGGCCCGCTCGTGCACCTCGACGCCAAGCGCGGTCGCGTAGGCGCGCAGCGTCTCCAAGGAGCTCTCGCCTTCACGCAGCTCGGCGATCAGCGCGTAGTGCCCGCCGAGCGACCAGTTCAGCAGTGGCAATTCCTGTGCGGCCCCCGGCCCGTGCCTTTGGATGAAGGCGGACAGGTCGTCAAGGATGCGCACCTGCGCGAACCACGCGCGAACGTAGGCATTGGCCGGCCGCGGAGCAGGGACAGGGCTCATCGGACACCCCCGGCCGGTACTTCGCCGCCGGCCTCGCGCGCCCGGCGGAACCACGCCCACATCTCGGCATCGTCGCCGCACACCGCGGCATCCATCGCGGCGAGGGTGAACGCCAGCACCGCCGCTTCGGTGTGGTCGTCGACCGACCAGGTCGGCGAGGCGGCCAGTAAACCGACGCTGTCCATTACGCGTACGCGCACCGCTGGCGATGCCTGCGTTTCGGCTAGCGTCGCGTCAACCGCCTCGACCATCGCGCGCCGCGCGGCGTCGACCCGCTCGGCCGTGTGCGCGGCGAACCAGTCCGCGTCGGCTGCCGAGAGTCCGGACGCCGGTCCGCCCGTGCGCTCGTCGCGGGCCGCGGCGAACATCGCCGCGTGCGGGTCTGGCGCCGACCCGGCGGCGTCGACGGCGGCCAGCAGTCCGCCGAGCCAGTCACGCAGTGCCCGCGCCTCGTCCGGCGTAAGACGGACCTCCTGTTCGCCCTCGACGGCGCCCGACGCGCCGAACCGCGGGACGCCGAGAAGGATCTCGGGCTGCGCCGTGCGATAGTGCTGCCGGATGCCGGCGTCCACGTGCACGGGGCCGCAGGCCTCGGCGATCTGCTTGCCGGTGGCGGTTTGCGAGCCGGGCACGGCGGGCGTACGCCACGGCTCGTGGATGCTCAGCTCGATCGGCCGCCCTGCGGTGTGCCAGTGGTTGCGGTCGTCGTAGAAGTCGTCGTCCTCGTGCCCGCCCTCGCACCAGGCCGGGCACGAGCCGCCGAGCCAGTACGGCCGCGGTTCGGCGTCGTGCCGCAGTGCGGCCGTGATGCGGTCGAAGGCGTCGCCGACCGACCGGCCGGACACGATCGTCACGGCGCGTTCGACGCGCGCGGAGGCAGTCGGCGTGACGCCGCGCTCCTGAATCGGGACAATGGCCCGCATGATCCTTAGACCTCCAGAGGTCTCGGGTTCTAGGCCTCGGCCGGTGTTCTCAGCACCGGGCGGGGCCGCCTGATTTTCGGGGGATGGTTGCTCACAGACTGCTCACGGATTCACTGTGACCGGCGAATCAACACTGTTACGATCCGGCACTAGATAAGGCTCTGAGCAGCAAAAACGGAGCCGAACTGTCACGAGGGATCATCCCCC
This sequence comes from Actinocrinis sp., assembly GCF_035946395.1. Classification (NCBI taxonomy): domain Bacteria; kingdom Bacillati; phylum Actinomycetota; class Actinomycetes; order Catenulisporales; family Actinospicaceae; genus Actinocrinis; species Actinocrinis sp. Next base: position 2,485 of record NZ_DASYZI010000220.1, on the reverse strand, counting down.
GACAGGTTCAGGCTCCGACTTTTAATTCCGTAGGTTGTGGGTTCGAGTCCCACGCGCCCCACGTACATCTGCCGTGTGACCTGCGGTTTCTCCGGTTCCTGCGGCCGTGGTGGAGTCCGTGGGCAACATTCGAGGCAACACGAAACGCGGTGTCGATAGCGGTCCTGGTGGTGTGGTCGGTGTCGGGGTAAAGGTGCCCGTAGGTGTCCATGGTTTCGGCGGCGCTGGCGTGTCCGAGGCGTACCTGCAGGACCTTCTCGTGCACGTTCTGGTGGATGAGTAGGGACGCGTAGATGTGCCGCAGCCGGTGGAACGTCACGTCCAGGGGTACGCCGTAGGCCCAGGTGCGGGCGTGGTTCCATTCGCGGCGTCGCCAGTTGTTCTGGTTCAGGACTGCGCCGGCCGGTGTGGTGAACAGCAGACCCGCGGGCCCGAGCGGATACCGGGAGAGGTGCAGCCGGAGTTCCGCGATCGCGAGGGCGGGCAGTGGCAGGGTGCGTATTCCGGCTTTGCTCTTGGGCGGGGTGAACACCGGGGTCGTGGCGTTGCGTTCGAGTTGCCGGTCCACGGTGGCGGTGCGCGTGTGCCAGTTGATGTGGTCGAGGGTGAGGCTGGCGATCTCGGACCAGCGCATCCCGGTGCACGCGGCCAGGATCACCATCGCGCGGTAGCGCGGGCGGACGGCCGCGGCCATCGCCATCACCTGCTCCGGGGTGAGCGGGCGTAGCTCTGCCTTGGTGGCGGCGCGCAGCTCGATGCGGCGGCAGGGGGTGCGGGCGATCAGTTCGTCGTCGAGGGCGAGGGTGATGATGGCTTGAACACGGTGCGGTAGATCTGCCGGATGGTGTTGGGTGCCAGGCCCTTCGTGCTGAGGGTGTTGATCCAGTCTTGGACATCGGCGCGGGTGATCGCGCCGACGGGAGTGTGGGCGAAGGCGGGCAGAACGTGGTTGCGCAGGGTGCTCTCGTAGAAGATGACGGTGCTCTCGCGCTTGGTCGCCGCCTTGACCGCCAGCCACCGCGCCGCGACAGCACCGAACGTCGTCGGCGCGTCCCCGGCGCCGTAGCGCAGCCGGTCGCGGTCCAATGCCAGCTGTATGTCGAACGCCGCCGCGTCGCCGCTGTCGCGGAAGGACCTTGAACACTGCCGCCCGCCCGGGTCGCGCCAGCACACCCGGTAGCTGCAACGAGGCCGGCCGGTTGGACCGTGCTTGAGGGGAATCGTCATCACGGACATGCGAGCCTCCCGATCAACGACACCTCCCATGACGGGGCGTTTCGTTGACCATGGGCATCGATCGCGGGACGGTGCAACCGGGCGCACCCATCCAGACGACGAACCCGACCCTGGTGGGCCGCTCATCCGACGGCTGCTTAGGTACTCTGGCCTGCGCGGATGAAATTTCGGCAGGCACAGGATGCTGCTGGTTAATTCGCGTGGGGTTCTTGTGGCTGGTCGCGGTGTTGCGGTTGGCTGTGGGCTGGTGTTGCGGGGGTCGTGGCCGAGTTGGGGCGAGTGTCATGTCGATGCGGCTGATGCTGTGGCCGGAGGTTCCCGAGCAGACCGTGCGCGTGGTGCGTGCGGCGTTCCTGCGTGGGAGTCTGGCGATCCGGCTGTGGGGCGAGATCGGACCCGTGTTCCAGGATGCTGATTTTGTCGGGGCGTTCGGGGCGCGGGGCAGGCCGGGGATCGCGCCGTCGCTGTTGATGCTGGTCACGGTCTTGCAGTTTGTGGAGCGGCTCACGGATCGGCAGGCCGCGGTCGTGGTGGCGGGGCGGATCGACTGGAAATACGCTCCGAGCCTCGAATGAGACGATCCTGGTTTTGATGACAGCGTTCTGACGGAGTTTCGGGCCCGGTTGGTTGGCAGCGGTCTGGTCCGGCTCGCCTTCGACCGGCTGCTGGAGTGCTGCCGGGAGTTGGGTCTGGTCAAGGTCAGGGGCAAGCAGCGCACCGATTCGACGCACGTGATCGGCGCGGTGCGCGATCTGAACACGAGGGGGCTGGCCGACGAGGCGGTGCGGGCGCTGGTCGAAGCGCTGGCCACGGTCGCCCTGCACTTCCTGGCCGAGACGGTGGACCTCGGGCAATGGTCCACGCGGTACGGCCCGCCGCTCTTGGCCTGGCGCCAGCCGCGCACTGCGGCCGAGTGCGACGCGCTCACTTTCCAGTACGGCCGCGACGGGCGGACGCTGTTGGGCGCGATCTACGCGCAGCGTGGCGAGTTCGCCTGGCTGCGCGAGCTGCCACAGGTGGCGCTGCTGTGCACGGTGCTGCGCCAGATGTTCCTGGTGGAAACCGACACCCGAGGGCGGGAGGTGATACGGCGGCGCGACGCGAACAAGGGGACCTCCCCCCGAGTGGTGGACACGCTGATACTGGATCTTGCTAGATCCGGAGGAAGCGAGACGAGCGCCGATGGCGATGAAGGACTACTCGGAGGAGTTCAAGGCCGATGCCGTGGCCCTGTACGAGTCCACTTCCG
>NZ_DASYZI010000219.1:0-11638 GCF_035946395.1 Actinocrinis sp. | reverse complement strand
GCTGCGCAGGCTCGGGTGCTGCGGCACGCGTGGGCGGTGACCATCGCCGAGGCGCAGGGCGGGCGGTGGCCCGCCGTAGTGGCGGTCCTCGACGGGGAATCGGCGCCGAGGCTCACGCGCGCTCTGGTCCTGGGTGCGATCACGCTGGCGACGCAGCACCTGACCGTAGTGCACGGCGCCGGTCGGGCACTGGCCGAAGCGGTCGAGAAGATTCCGGACCGTCCCCGGCGCACCCGGCTCAAGCACGCACTCCGGGAATAGCACGCTGGTCATCGGGAATCGCGCGCAGATAAACCGGGCGACCCAGCCACCAGTTGCCTGACGCGTCGGGGTCGCTGCTGGTCCAGTACTCGATCATCGCACCGGTGAACTGCGCGCGGGGCAGATAGCCGTCATGGTCGGCGTCCAGGTGGTCGAAGGCCTCGTCGAGCGCGGTGTGGGTCAGTTCGGGGAAGTGGCCGTGCTGGAACGCCCAGAACTCGTCGCGGTCCAGTCGGCCATCCCGGTCATGGTCGGCCAGGACGAAGAAGGTCTCGGCGAGGGCGCCGAGGGTCGCCTTGCAGGCGGCCGGGTCACCGGCGGCCAGTTCACGCATGGCGCGAGTGAACTCCCGCCTGGTCAGGCCACGTGACCCGGCGGGCACGCGCGGCAGGTGCACGGTGCGCCAGACGTTCAGGTACGCCTCGATCATCCTGGCCTCGTCGGCGGAGCCCAGCGCATGCCCGATCGCAGCGGCGGCGCGCCGACCCATCGCCACGTGCGTCGGGCCGTCGAGGACGCCGCCACTGCGCGCGGTGAGCTGGTCGAAACCGTATTCGATCTTCGCGGTGAGCAGGTCCGTCAGCAATAGGAGACCTCCCCTGCATCGGGGACGAGCAGGCCGTTCTGGCCTTGATTTCATGCCATTGTGCCACGTCGTTACCTAACGTCTCCTGAACGTTAATGTACGCAACGGGGTTCATGACACGCGGCAGATGAAGTAAGACGACGCTCAACGTACAAGACGCAAGACCCTAGGAGCCACGGGCGACGAGCGGACAGGCGCAGCGAGCCAACCTTCACCGCACCAGCAGGATGTACGCGCGGGACGCGCCAACCGGACGCTCTAGCGGGACGCCTCGGTCTCCCGCTCCTCGTCGTCCTCGTCCTCAGAGTCGTCTTCCTCGGAGTCGTCCTCCTCCTCGAACTCCTCTTCGTCCTCGACGTCCTCGTCTTCTTCCTCGTCCTCAAGTTCCTCGTCGTCGACGACGTCGACCCGGTAGAGCAGGCGCTCGACGTCCGCCTCGGAGAACGGGTCGTCGTGCCAGCCGCCCAGTGCCTCGGGGTCGGCGGCGACGACCCACAGCGTGGCTTCGGCGGCCTCCAGGCCGATCTCCTCCGCGCGGTAGGTGATCTCGTCGACGTCGAACGCGTCGAACAGTTCGGCCACGGCGGCACGGCTGTCGCCGGGCTCGGCGTCGAAGTCCTCACCCGCGTTGCGCGCGGCGGTGGCCAGGGCCTCGGGGTCGGAGATCACGTAGTCGCGGCGGATGAACACCGAGAACGCCTCGACCTGCTCGGGTCCGGCATAGCCCGGGGCGGGCTCGGCGGGCACCTCGAACGGGGTGACCTCGTCGTGCACGGTGTACAGCAGTTCGTCGTACTCCTCGGCGGCCGCGGCGAGGGCGTCGAAAGCTTCGAGCACGGCCGGGTCCAGTTCGTCGACCCTGGACTCGACGGCCGCCAGATGCCGGTCGATCGCGGCCTTGAGCGCCTCGGCCCCCGCTCGAACCTGGGCGGCTGTCGGCTGGGTGCCATTGAGGCTGGGCGCGGCTGACGGCGTCGTCTCGGACATGGGGACGACGGTATCGGAGTTGGGCCCTGGTTGGCACGTGCGTTCCGTCCGGCGACGCGGCGTTTGGCCGAATGTCATCCGGATGCTGCGTAACGCGCCATCGGGCACCACCTGACCAGATGTCCGATAGCCGCGCGCCGTCGTTCGCAGGCCGCCGGATCCAGAGCGGCCACAGCGCCGCCATGGCACCGCACCCCCGGCGCTGGGCCGGTCGAATCAGGCGATTAGGCTGCTTCCAGCACTCGTCACAGCCCACCCGTTTTCCCCACAGAGGTACCGATGATGGCAGCCACCACGCCCACCAAGCGCTCGCCGCTCGTCAACGCCTATGTGGCCTTCGCCTGGGCCACGGGTGTCGCCATGGTCCTCCTCGTGTTCGTGGGGATGCCGCTCAAGTACTGGGCGAACTCGGGCGAGCTGGACAAGATCGTCGGTATGACGCACGGCATGGGCCTGTACCCGATCTACGTGATCCTGTCGATCGCCACCGCCTTCGTCTACCGGCTTTCGATCCCGCACATGGCGCTGATGGCGCTCGCGGGCCTCGTCCCGGGGCTCTCGCCGTACGTTGCCGGGCGCACGCTCAAGCACATCGACGCCAAGCAGGCCGCCCGGATTCCGGCTCAGGCTCAGGCGGTGGACGAGCCGATCTCGCGCTGACGCGCCGCGCCGCCGCTTTCATCGCTTTCAGCCTCGGCCTCGGCCTCGGCGGGCATGCCGTACAGCTCGCGCCGCCAATAGAGCAGGTACCAGCCCACGGTGACCACGGCGAAGAAGCACCATTGGAACGCGTAGCCGATGTTCAGCAGATCCCAGCTGGTCCCGTGTGGTGGCAGCGGCGCGGCGATCACCGTGAGGCCACCTGAGGTCGACGCGGCGTCCGTGGCGGTGAGGTATCCGTCAGGCAGCTGGTACGGCCACAGGTTCACCAGTTGCGCGGCGGAGATTACGCCGACCTCGTGCGGACCGATCGCCGAGGCGTCCGGAGCGTAGGTCTGCACGATTCCGTTCTGGTTGACCGAGCCGCTCGCCGACTCCGACTCAGCCACCCATCCGATCGCGGTGACCCGACCGCTCGGCGGCGCCGGGATGGCAGGCTGCGCTCCCCCGGTCGCCGGGAGCCAGCCGCGGTTGACCGCGATGGCTTCGCCAGGGCCGGTCACCAGGGGCGTGATCACGTAGTAGCCGGGGCGCCCGTTCAGCGACCGGCCCGGCACAAGCAGCTGTCGCGAGGCGTCGTACGTTCCGGCGGCCTCGGCGGCGTGCCCGACCTTCGAGCCGTCAACGCCGTCCGCGGTTACGAGCTGTTTGGCCGGTTCAGGAGTGCGCCACGCCGTCAGCTGCGCCTGACTAAGCGGGACGATCTTGTGCCCGACGTCCCACTGCCAGCGGCCAAGCAGCAGAAAGGCGACCACGAGCACCACGATCCCGAAGTGCGCGGCGATCCAGCGCGGCGAGATGAGGTCGTCGCGGGTCAGCCGTGGGGTGGACGCGGTCGTGGACACGTCTGCCAGTATCCGTCCGCTCCCCCAATGCGCGGGCACCGGGGTCGGGACGGCGTCGGGCCCAAGACAGCAGCAGCCTGCCGAACGGCGGCCCGGCATGACGGCACATCCCATGAGCCGGAAGTACAGACAGCTTCAAGCGAGGATTAAATGCGGCCGGTCGATCTGATCAATTAGGCGACTACCTGCCCGTTCGCAAACGCCACCAGCATCTGGTCTAGTCCTATTGGACTAGACCTATCTTGACAACGCCGAACGGGGCCGATACACCGTTGATGTTGTTGCACTTCCGGTGGACGGCGCGTCCGTCGGATCCGGTGATCCGTGCGGGGCCGCGTTTCAGGGTTCCGCGCCCGCGGGTCGCCGACCGTCCCTCCACGGCCGTGTGGCCGGAACCATGACGGCGCTTCTGGTTCCGGTTCTGCCACGCGAGACCGCTGCGGCGCGAGGGCGACCGACCGAATTCTCGTTTCGGAGGACTCACGCATGCACTCCTTCCTTGCCCGGCGCGGGCTCGTCAGCGCCACCGCCATGGCCGCGCTCATGGCCGGAATCTGGGGCCTGAGCTCGCACGTCCCGGCGGCCGCCGACGAGACGCAGACCTCTGCCGTCAGCTCGGGGCCCGCCTCGTTCAGCCAGGCGGTGCCCTCGGGCCAGCCGTCGCAGTACAACACCCCGCTCGAACGCTGCTCCAACGGCGTGAACTACCCGCTCAGTGGACCCAACCCGATCCTGAGCGAACCGCTGACCACGGCCTTCACCAGCAACCTGCCGCTGTCCGAGTACGTGACGTTCACCGGCGACCAGTGGTACGGGAGCTGGCAGTTCGTGTTCACCAACACCTCGCAGCAGGCGTTCTCGGTCGACTGCGCGGTGCTCATCTTCCGTGCTCCGTCCGGCTCGGACGACCACTCCTACGGCAACTCCTCCCCCTACGGCCACCCGCAGGAGGACTACCTTGAGGTGCCGCGCGGCGACGGCACGTCGATGTACATCGCACGACTCGGCTTTCACGACGTGCCCTACGTGCAGCGCGAGGTGCAGCCCGGTGGCACCTTCACGTACACCTTCGGCGGCGCTCCGGGAGGCGGGCTCACGCTGGAGCAGATCCGCGACTCGCTGCGGTTCACCGGCGATCTGAACCTGAGCGCCAACCAGTCGATGGTCGTGCACTACGGCACCAACCGACTGACCAACTGACATCCGGTTGATTCACTGCGCCGCCGGGACACGATGCGTCCCGTCCCGGCGGCGCGGTTCACGGCTCTCGGGCGAGGTTCCCCATGAAGACGTTGACTAGAGTTGCGCCAGCAGTCATCGCCGCAGTGTTGGCGGCAGGCTGTGCGGTAGGTCCGGCGGCCGGGATCAAAGCTGGAACTCGGACTGAGTCCAGGCCCGGGGCAGCGTCTCCCAGCCCGGATCCCCACCAAGCGCGAGCCGTCGCCGACCACGAATTCGGCCTTCTGTCAGGTGGCGGCTGGGGCGCGGCTTGGGATCTGTGGACGGCATCAGCGCAGCACACGGTCAGCCGAGCAGACTTCGTGCGGGTCGATTCGGCGTGCAAGTCGTGGCTCGGACAGCCCTTCACCGTCGAAGAGGTCGGGTGGCCGAACACCGGACACTTCACGGTGAGGTGGGCGCACGCCGGCACCTCCGGTACCAGCGCAGTGCTTTTCGAGGGCGGCGCGTGGCGTTTCCAGCCGGATCCGGCGACGCTCGCGATCTACGCCTCGGGCGTGGCGGCAGCGCTGGCCGCGTTGCACGAGCAGCAAGCGTGCCGCTCGTGAACCCGCCGCCGCTGACAGGCACCTTTCCAGTCCGCCGGATTCCGGCCGCGCGACATGTGCTGAACGCTTTCTCAGCCCTCGTTCTCGCGCTGCTCGCCGTGATCTACGCGGCGGGGCCGGCGCACGCACACGCCGATCTTGTCCGCTCCGATCCGACGGCGGGCAGCATCGTCAGGCGCGAGCCGAACCAGGTGACCCTCTATTTCTCGGAGAAGGTCACGACGCGGCTCGGAACCACGGTGCGCGTGGTCGGACCGGACGGCCGGGAACTCGCGGGCACGCACGGGAGTTCGATCCCCGCAGGCGCAGGCACCGCCGACGCTCTCGCCGTGCCGCTGCTCCAGGATCCTGCGCAGGGCACGTTCGCAATAGTCTGGCATGTGGTCGCCGCCGATGACGGGCACGCGACCGAGGGCGTCGTCATGTTCAGCGTCGGACGCCCGAGTCCCGTGTCCGCGGGCGCGAACGCGGCACGAGTTGCGGACAGACCCGATCGTGTTGTCGGTGTGATCCAAGACGCTGCGGTCTGGCTCGCCTTCCTCAGCTACGCGCTCATCGTCGGCGACCTCACGCTGCGCGTCGTTGCGAGGTTTGCCGGTCGACCGCCGCCACGCGGCGCGATTCCGGGCGCGCCAGGCTGGCTGATTCTCGCGGCGGCCACGCTCACGCAGTACCTCGTGTACGGCCCCTACATTTCCGGCGGCTCCTTGCGACAAGGGTTCAGCAGGTCCCTGATCAGCGGCACGCTCGGCACGCGGACCGGTCACGCCCTCGGGTTCCGCATCGTGCTGCTCGTGCTGTTGGCGATCAGCGGCGACTGGCTGCTGAGCTGGATCAGCAGCGCGCGCAGCCGGATCGGCCCCACCGCCCTGACCGCAGTCGTCGCGGTCGGCTTGGCGGTCACCTGGAGCGCGACCAGCCACGCGGCCAACGGTTCGTCGAGCACTGTCGCGTTGGCTGCCACGACGCTGCACGTCGTCGCCATGGGAGTCTGGCTCGGCGGGCTCATCAGTCTGCTGGGGACGCTGCGCGGCGAACCGGACGCTTCGCTCGCCCGGGCATTCTCGAACGTCGCGTTGGCAGCGGTCGCGCTCCTCGCGGCGACCGGCGTCTATCAAGCGTGGCGCGAGATCGGCGATTTCGATGCGCTGGCCTCAACTGGATACGGCCGCTTGTTGCTCGCGAAAGTGAGCACGCTGGCCGTGATCCTCTTGGTAGCCGCCAAGTCGAGGACGGCCGCGCGCAGGGAGGCAGAAAGCCACGACGTCCGCGCTCTTCGCCGAAGCGTCATCTTGGAAGCAGTCGGAATAGCTGTGCTCCTGCTGCTGACCACAGTTCTGATCGGTACCGCGCCGCCGCATGCTGCTGCGTAGGCACCCACGGCCGCAATCGCACGCAAGACGGCCAGAGATCCGGAGATTTGTCTCTCCAGACCCCTGAGCCGGAAGTGAGAAATGGATTGAACCGCTGCTTCACCGCTTGGGAGTCGTTGCGGCAGCGTAGGCAGGAAGGCGCCTCGGCGGTTACGGAGTAGTTACGGAGTAGTTACGGAGTGTAGAGCTCGGCGCTGGCCACCGGGCCGGAGGTGTGCGTGTGGTTGTAGTTCGTTCCGCCGGCCATCAGGACCTGTCCGTTGGTCAGGAGAGTCGCGGTCTGCCCCTCACGGACGGGGTGTGGGATTGCCCCGCCGACCGAGGGTGGTCCCGGATGCGCGCCACCAATCGCATGACACGCTCCCTCTCCGTCCGCATCCGGGCTGCCCGTCCCGCCGCCGACGGCAGCGCTGCACGAAGCGAGCGCGACAATGCCGTCTCAGCACTCGTGGACACGAGTCCACCTGCCCGGCGGTTCACCCGCGCTGGCGAACAGGAGGAGAACGATTAGCAGGGTTCTTCCTCAGCGCGGCATCCGTCTTGCGATGGGCTGACAGTCCATCACCGATCGTGAGACGACGCGCCGGGGATGACCGTCGCCTCGTCGCCGAAGCAACAAGGGGCTCGGGTGCGAGACCATGCGCCGCTTGATCACGATGGGACACGCTGTCCTCGTCGGGGTACGCAGCATCCAGCGCAAGCACGCTACCGCCGCCGAGCTCAGCACCGACAGCCCCACCGGCGCCTTCCACGACACCACTCGGGAACTACCCCGGTAACGGGGCTCGCCCCGCACTGGATGTCCGCGCGATGACCTTCAGCGATGCCGTCGGTATTCCACTGAGAGGACCCCGTTGCTGAGCGTCGTGCTGGAGACCAGGTCGAGCTGCCCGTACTTGCCGACGTTGTCGAACAGCCGGGGCCCTCACCCGCCACGTAGGGGATCAGGTCCAGGTAGAACACGTCGATCAGGTCCAGCCGCATGAGCGACTGCCAGAAGCTGATGCCGCCGTAGACCACGATGTGACCGTCGCCGTCCCGCCGGAGCCTGTCAATCTCCTGCGCCGTGTCGCCAGCGGCGATCGTGGTGTTGGCCCAATCAGCGCTCTTCAGCGTGCGTGAGAACACGACCTTGCGCGCCGCGTTGAACAGATCGGCCCACGGGTGGCCGGTCTGCGTGCCGCCCGGAGCGAAGTGCGCGCACATGTTCTCGTAGGAATGCCGGCCCATGATCAGCGCGTGCGCGCGCCGGCACAGTTCGCCTGTCGCATCAAGCTGCGACTCGTCGGGCGGCAGGTGGTTCACACCGGCCGGAACATCCGGATCGATGCCGCTCATACAGAAGTCGAAGTACTCGGTGCCGTTCTGGGCGTTCACCCCGTCGAGCGAGATGTTGAACGCGCGCACCACCAGCTTGCGCATCTGAGGACTCCTTGGCCAAGAGGATTCCGCACGAGCATGACAAGGCCCGACAACACAGGACTCTACAAGCTTGTCATGCTTTGCGGCCGACTCCGCCATCCTGGTCGACCTCGACGATCTCGCCGATGTCGATGGCGTCGGGTCGCCAGCGCGGAATCGGGACGACGCCGGGTTCGACGAGTTCGAGACCCTCGTAGAAGCCTGCGATCTCCTCGGGGCTGCGCAGATTGTACGGCACGCCGCCGCCCTTTGCGTACTGCCGGATCGCCTCTATGTAGGCCTCGTTGGTGGCAGTACCGTCGCACTGGGCCAGGTAACTGCCGGATGGCAGGGCGTCCAGCAGTTGATGCAGGATCGAACGCGCCTGCGTGTAGTCGCCGATGTGCCCCAGGACGCCCATCATGATCAGTGCGATGGGTTCGCTGAAGTCCAACGTCTTGGCGGCCTCGGCCACGATCGCGTCCGGCGTGCGCAAGTCGGCGTCGATGTAGTCGGTGACGCCTTCGGGCGAGCTGGTGAGCAGGGCCCTGGCGTGCACCAGTACCAGGGGATCGTTGTCCACGTAGACGATCTTCGACTCGGGGGCGATTCGCTGGGCGATCTGGTGAGTGTTGTCCATCGTGGGCAGGCCGGTGCCGACATCAAGGAACTGCCGGATGCCTGCCTCACCGGCGAGGTACCGCACGGCCCTGGTCAGGAAGCCGCGCACCGCGCGCGCCTTGTCACGCTGCTCGGGATAGACCGCGAGGAAGCGGTCGCCTGCTTCGCGGTCGACAGGATAGTTGTCCTTGCCGCCGAGCCAGTAGTTCCAGATCCGCGCGGAGTGCGGCACGGTCGTATCGATCTTCGGCCCAGAGCCCGGGGCAGCGGGCGTGTCACCGATCATAGGTGCTCCCTCATACATGACAGACACGATCAGATCGCTGCGTCACACGTTTGGGCGCGATATCGGCTCGTCGGGTCCCGTCATGTGGTGCTCGATACCGGAAATTATAGGTCGCGCCGAACGCTCGGATCAGGGATCGGACTCGCCTGGTGTGTTCGCACGAGCACAAGCACGAGGGTGCCAGCGCCGGCCCGTGAACCCTACGAGTCCTTGACCATGTCGCGCAGGAAGTCAGTGGTCTCCACGGCCGACAGGGCCTCCACGCTCAGCCGGTCGATGACCATGGTGTAGTTGTCGAGGTCCTCACGCTTGTCCAGATAGGTAGCGCTGGTCAGCTGTTCGAGGTAGACGATGTCAGGCAGGGCGGGCTCGGTGAACCGCAGGATGGTGAATGGACCGCCTGCCGCTGCATGGCCGCCTCGATCGAACGGGGCCACCTGGATGGTCACATTCGGTAGTTTGGACACTTCCAGCAGATGCTCGATCTGGGCGCGCATCACCACGCGGCCGCCCAGCGACCGATGCAGCACGGCCTCGTCGACCACCACCCAGATCGTCGGCGGCTGCGGGCGGCGCAGCAGCTCGGCCCGGGTCGTGCGCAGCCGGACCCTGCGGGTGATCTCCTCGTCGTCGCACTGCGGATGGCCGAGCCGGATCACCGCGCGGGCGTAGTCCTCGGTTTGCAGCAGGCCGGGGATGAACTGGACCTCGTAGCCGCGGATGACCGAAGCGGCCTCCTCCAGGCCGACGTAGACCTCGAACCAGTCCGGAACCAGATCCGCGAACGAATGCCACCAACCGTGCGAGTTGGCCTGCGCCATGAGAGTGAAGAACCAGTCGCGTTCGGCCGGGTCGCGTACGCCGTAGAGGGTGAGCAGGTCGGCGATGTCGAGTTGCTTGAAGCTGACCTGCCCCAGCTCAAGGCGGCTGATCTTGGCATGGGACCCGCGGATCGCCTTTCCCGCGGCCTCCCGGGAGATTCCGGCAGCCAGACGCAGACGGCGCAACTGCGCACCCAACAGGATCCGCAGCACGGTCGGACCGCTGCTCGTGGAGGTCGCGATCTGCCTGAGCGGTGAGTTGTCAGCCGCCGCCGCTGCCGCCGCGTTCACCGGTTCCCCCGAACGGGGCCGAGAAAAACACACGATACTGATGACGCCGATGAGTGAGCCCTGACCGACATACGCCCACTCCTTTCAGAAAATGCGGACTCCGGCCAGATCAGGCTAGCGCGCACGACGGTAGATCGCTCGATGCGGGCACCGTAATCAGGGGCGAATTTCGTCAACGGTATCCACCCGGCCGCCGACCGAGTCGATCAGATCGTCGAACTGCCCGCTCTTGACTCCACACACGAACGCCGCCATCTCCGCCGGCGTGTACAGCAGGACCGTGCCACGCGGGTCGCGAGAGTTGCGCATGGCTACGCCAGCGCCGGGCACCGCGGCCAGTTCGACGCAGTTGCCGTTCGGATTGCTGTATGAGCTCTTACGCCACCGCAGGTTCCTGATCCGTCCACCGATCGCATCGCTTCCGGTCTGACTCATCGCGAAGCTCCTTTCGTGACGCGATGGCGCTCTGAAGGCTCTTACCAGAGTCTCGCAAGAACATTCGTGCTTGCAAGCGTGTTTGCGAACTTGCTTGCAATCGTGTTTGCAGATGTGCTTGCACGCAGCCCGTTGTTCAGCCAGGATGGGCGTGCCGGATCACCCGATCGAAGGACTACTGGTGGTACTCGCGATGACCCGATCCGCACGGCGCCCCCAAGCCGACGCCTATGCCGCCTCGACCAGCGGCGATCCGGGATCGCAGACCATCACCGACGACGGGCCGTCCGTGTGCGAATGCGCCCTGGCCGCTATCCCCGACGCGGCCAGGGCCGCCCGCCGGTTCACTCGCAACACCCTGCACCAGTGGGGACTCGACGACCTGATCGACGATGCCATCCTCGTCGTGTCGGAACTGGTCACCAACGCCGTGGTACACGGCGCGACCGACTCGTTCGAAGACGACGGTGCCGGTGCCAGTGCCGTCATCAGCCTCAACCTCGACCTCGGCGCCAACGAACTGCCGATACTGTTGCAACTGGTGAATCAGACGACATCCGTCATGTGCATCGTCCACGACACAGCCGGCGCACCACCGCACATCAAAGACGGCGACGCCCTCGCCGAAACCTGCCGGGGCCTACGCATCGTCGCCGAACTCTCATCCGCGTGGGGATGGACTCCGTCCGGGCCGCACAGCAAATTCGTCTGGGCCGTACTCAACGCAACACGCCAACCAGTCGACGCATATGTCCTCGATGACACCATCCCCGCATCACCACACTGGGATCGCACGCCACAGCCCGCGCCGGGTCCTCAGGACAGCACCAGCCGACCCAGTCGGCGCGAAACCACCACGAGCCCGGCCATGCCGAGCACGGCAAGGTAGAACACCCGGCCGAGCCAGGCCGACCCGGCTACGCCTAGCATCAGACCTCTAATGATCTCGATGCCCTGGTAGCGCCACAGGGCGCACTCGACGAACATCTGGAGCCAGCGAGGGTAGATCCCGAGCGGGAAGAACGTCGTGAAGAACAGGAACATCGGCATCATCACCAACGCCACCCACTCAAATCCCGCCACCAAGACATGCCCGAAGACGTGCCAAAGTTCATCGCGTTCAGGCCCGCGCGTCACGCTCGCGCAGCTCAGGTAGGGCGCGAGCAAGGGCCGGGAAGTCGTTGTCCACGTGCAAGACGGTCAGATCGTGGTGGACCGCGGTCGCAGCCACCAGCAGATCGATCACGCCGGGTCTGCGGTGCTGGGAGTGCCCGGTCAGCTCAT
>NZ_DASYZI010000218.1:0-25682 GCF_035946395.1 Actinocrinis sp. | reverse complement strand
TATCAGCTTCATACGGAAGCGCTTGACCCGGTCTGCGCGGCTGTCCGCACGCGATTCGACGAATGTCAGCCAGCCCTTGACGTCATGCCCGGTCGACTCCTCCAGGAACGCGAAGTCGGCGGCGGTGTAGCCGTCGTTGGGACGCGGCGCACCCTCTGCGGGAGGCGGCACGACTGGATTCGTGCCGGTGGCGGGGGCGGGGTCGATCGTCGAAGTCGAGGTAGAGGTGGAGACGGAAGTCGAGGCCGAGGGGTGTGAGGTGGGGGACTGGCCTGTGTCGAAGTCGAAGAGATCGGAATCGTCGAAGAGACCGGCGGGTTCGGACGCAGGTGAAGTAGGTGGAGCAGATGCAGTAGGCGACGCAGTGCGTGACGGGGTTGGCGGCGAAGTGGGTGATTGGGCGTCAAATCGGGGGGGTGCGGGCTGCTGTTGGGGGAAGGACGGCTGCGGGGCGGGTGGGGATGGTGGTGTTGCGTACGGTGACGTGGTGGGCGGTTGCGGGGGTGCAAAGTTTGAGGGTGGGGCCGCGTAGCTCGTCGGTGGAGTTGCGTAGGCCGTGGATGAGTACGGGTCGTGCAGGCTATGGCCGACGGGGTTGTAGTAGCCCGACTGATCGGAGCCGACCGGCTGGTGGGAGGCCGGGGGTGGCGACGAGAAGGCGTCGAAGACCGGGCCTGGCGCCATGTCCGGTTGCGCGGAGGGAGCCTGGCGCCAGTCGTACGCGTAGCTCTGCTCCGGCTGCTGTGGCGCCTGCTGCGGGTAGCCTGCGGGCGGCCTTGGCGGCGCGGGCAGGCTGCCTTCCTCTTCCGGATTCGACTTCCGGCGGCGTCCGGGTCCGCTCACGGCGCCTCCTCTGCGGTGTCGGCAGGTGACGGCGCGTCGGCTGACGTGGGGTCAGCCGACGTGGTGTGCGGGCGGCCTAGATGCAACCCGGCGTCGGCGGGGTCCCGATACAAGCCGCGTTTGTTGATGTACTGGACGATGCCGTCCGGTACCAGATACCACACCGGCTCGCCGTGGCGTACCCGTTCGCGGCAGGCTGTGGAGCTGATCGCCAGCGCCGGGATCTCGACCAGCGAGGCCTTGCCCGCAGGTACGCCCGGGTCGGCGAGTTGGTGGCCCGGCCGGGTGCAGCCGACGAAGTGCGCCATCTCGAACAGTTCGTCGGCGTTCTGCCAGGTGAAGATCTGCTCCAGCGCGTCGGCGCCGGTGATGAAGAAGAACTCGGCGCCCGGCGCGCGTTCGGCGCGCAGGTCCCGCAGCGTGTCCACGGTGTACGTCGGGCCGCCCCGGTCGATGTCCACCCGGCTGACCGTGAACCGGGGGTTCGAGGCGGTGGCGATGACCGTCATCAGATAGCGGTCCTCGGCTGACGACACCCGGCGATTGGTCTTCTGCCAGGGCTGGCTGGTCGGGACGAACACCACCTCGTCGAGGTGAAACAGCGACGCGACCTCACTGGCCGCCACCAGGTGGCCGTGATGGATGGGGTCGAAGGTGCCGCCCATCACACCGACGCGGGCAGGACGCCCGGACACCCCGGCGACTGTAGATGCGTACGACGCGGTCACGTCCACGGTCGGCGCGGGGCCGGACTGCGAGTGGCCGGGTTGGGGGACGCTCATGCGCACCGACCCTACCTGGCTCGCCTCGCGGTTACACCGGCACGTGGACGACTTGTCCGCTTCGCGCCGCCTTGCTCATCCGGATAACCGGTCGCGCCCGGTGCTTTTACTTGTCGCGGTTGAGCCGGGTGACGAGGAAGAGCAGGACCACAAAGATGATCATCACCACGGTCGCGTTGAGCGCCGGGTTGATGCCCGCGTAGCGGTTGTTCCCGCCCTCTGCCAAAACGGTAAGCGCGTGCACCGTGTCCGTCCTTACGTCCGATCGACTGCCGTGGCCGGTCCAGCTGCCTGGCTGGGCCAAATATAGAGCGCCGCCGCGTGCGTCGCGCGATGAGGGTGGTTACTTGCGGTTCTTGTCGTGCGGATCGCCCGAATCGCGGTATCCACGCAGGACGAACCACGCGATGAACACGACGAGCGCGAGGCCGCCGAAGATGAACAGCCTCAGGAAGATCCCGGGTGGGGTGCTGTCCGGCGTGTTGGCCGCTGCTAGGTGGATGAGATGAGTTACATGCACGAATCAGACCATACGCCATCCTCGAACTCGGCCGGGCAGCGGCGCAGGGCCGGTCGACGCGCAGCGGCGGCGGTCGAACCTTCAGCCGCAGTGAAAGCTCGGCCGAGTTCGAGGATGGCCGTTTACGCTGCGTCGGGCGACGCCTTGGCGGACGCCGGGTCGGTAGTGTGGGAAGTCGGGAACAACCCGCACTCCACCAGGGGGTCAGTCCATGTCACAGCCTTCGCAGCCCGCGGAACCGGCCGACAACGTTCCCGACCGCAACCGCAGGAGCTTCCCGCAGATCAGCTCGCGCGCCTACGAGCATCCGGCCGACCGGGCCGCGCTGACCGCGCTGCGCAAGCTCAGCGGGTTCGACACGCTGCTCAAGCGGCTCAGCGGCCTGATCGGCGAGCGCAACCTGCGGCTGATGCTGCTGGCGAACGCGGTCCAGGTCTCCGACCGCCAGTTCCCCCGGCTCGACGCGATGCTGGCCGACGCCTGCCAGACGCTGGACATCGAGGAGCGCCCGCAGCTTTTCGTGCAGCAGTTCCCGCTGGTCAACGCGATGACGATCGGGTTGGAAAAGCCGGTGATCGTGCTGACCACCGGCCTGGTCGAGCTGCTCGACGAGGAGGAGCTGCGGTTCGTCGTCGGGCACGAGCTGGGGCACGCCTTCTCCGGGCACGCGGTCTATCGCACGATGCTGATCTGGCTGATGAACCTCAGCGGGGCGGTGGCCTGGCTGCCCGGCGGCCAGCTCGGCATCCAGGCGCTGGTCACCGCGCTGCTTGAGTGGTTCCGCAAGGCGGAGCTGTCCAGCGACCGGGCCGGGCTGCTGGTCGGGCAGGACATCGAGGCGGCCGTGCGCACCCAGATGAAGATGGCCGGCGGGGCGCACCTGCACGAGATGAACCCGCTCGCCTTCATCGACCAGGCGCGCGAGTACGAGGCGGGCGGCGACCTGCGCGACTCGATACTGAAGCTGCTGCTGACCCGGGACCAGACGCACCCGTTCCCCTCGGTGCGCTCGCTGGAGCTGACCCGGTGGGTCGAGTCGGGTACGTACAACCGGATCCTCGACGGGGACTACCCGCGCCGGGACGGGGACGCCGCCGCGTCGGCGACCGAGGACGCCAAGGCGGCGGCGGACTCGTACGCCGACTCGGTGCGTAACAGCACCGACCCGCTGATGCAAAAGCTGCGTGACTTCGCTCGGGACGCCTCGGGAATCGGCGACCGCATCGGCGGCGCTATGTACCGGAGGTGGGGTCAGCGGCCGGGCGACGACGATACGCGTCCCGGACCGGACGACCCCGAGAACTGACACGGACCGCGCGCCTGATTGAGTAGGCACAGCCTGAATAGGCACCGCGAATAGACACCGTGTGTCGGCGCGTTGCGAGTCGGCGCGTTGTGAATCGGCAGAGTCCCGGTAGACCCGATCCCGAGGAGTGGCCCGCATGGGTATCAAGAACATCCCGCTGACGGCGCTGGACGGCAGCCCGACCAGCATCGCCGAGCACACCGACAAAGCGGTGCTGGTGGTCAACGTCGCGTCGCAGTGCGGGCTGACCCCGCAGTACACGGCACTTGAGGAACTGCACAAGACCTACTCGGGCCAAGGCTTCTCCGTGGTCGGTTTCCCGTGCAACCAGTTCGGCGAGCAGGAGCCGGGCACCGCCGAGGAGATCGCCACCTTCTGCTCGACCGCCTACGGGGTGACCTTCCCGCTGTTCTCGAAGATCGAGGTGAACGGGGAGAACCGCAACCCGGTCTACGACGAGCTGACCCAGACCGCCGACACCGAGGGCTACACCGGGGACATCCGGTGGAACTTCGAGAAGTTCCTGCTCGACGGCGAGGGCAACGTGGTGGCCCGGTTCAACCCGCGGGTGGAGCCGGACGACCCGCGGGTGGTCGCGGCGATCAAGGCCCTGCTGTAGGCGGTGCCGCAGATCGCGCCGTACACCGTGGGGTGACTCTCCGTCAGCCGGGCCGCGGCGGATCGCTGCCGGCTCAGGTACCTCACGAGCATGGACGGCGCGTCAGCCCTCCGCAAAACTGTTCGTATGGTGCAGTGGAAGGGTTGGCGCGCCGCCGACATGCCCGACCTGCACGGCCGGGTCGCGCTGGTGACCGGGGCGTCCAGCGGGATCGGGTTGGAGACGGCGGCGCAATTGGCCCGGGGTGGGGCCCGCACTCTGCTCGGCTGTCGCGACCCGGAGCGCGGCGCGCGCGCTCGCGAGCAGATCGTCGCACGTCATCCCGGGGCCGCGGTCGAAGTGGTGCGGATGGACCTGGCCAGCCTCGACTCGGTGGAGGACGCCGCCGAGGAGATCGCGGACCGGGCCGGCCAGTTGGACGTGCTGGTCAACAACGCGGGCCTGATGGCCCCGCCGCCCGAGCTGACCGCCGAAGGATTCGAACTCCAGTTGGGCGTCAACCACCTCGGGCACTTCGCCCTGACGGGCCGTCTGCTGCCGCTGCTGCTGGCCGCCGAATCGGCCCGGGTGGTGACCGTCTCCTCGCTCGGGCACCGGCTGTGGACCGGCGCCGCCCTGTCCGAGCCGGCCGATTTCAAGGTGCTGCCGGACGGCTCGCGCTGGCTCGGCTACTTCCGCTCGAAGCTGGCGAACCTGCTGTTCGCCCGTGAGCTGGACCGCCGGGCGCGTGCCTGCTCGGCCGCGCTGCGCTCGATCCCGGTGCATCCGGGCATCACCCGCTCCGAACTGGTCGCGAAGGCGACGATCGGGCGCCGCCCGGTGATCGGACCGGCCGCGCGTGCCTCGGCCGGTCTGAGCGCGCAGACCACCGCCGCGGGCGCTCTGCCGTCTCTCTATGCGGCGACGAACCCGACGGCGGCGGGGGGCGAGTTCATCGGGCCACAGCTCGCGGTACGCGGCACTCCGGTACGGATCAGACCGAGCCGAACCGCGCGCGATGCGAAGCTGGCCGATCACCTGTGGGTGGCGTCCGTGGAGGCGACCGGCGTCGGCTACCAGGAACTGCGTGCCGCGCACGCGTGATGTGGCTGCGCTGCTCTGACGGCAAAGTCAGCCTGAAGACGGCCTACCAAGGTGGCGGGCTACAGTGCCCGCATGGTGCATCGGACCGGCCAGGTGGTACGCAGATGGATAGGCGGGCGCGCGATCGCCAGTATCGGCGTCGGCGCCGCCGTCTTGGCGCTCGGCCTGTCCGCGTGCTCGGGCAGTAGCACCGCGAGCACGTCCGAGGGTGGATCTGCGGCGTCTACGGCGCACGACGTACCGGACGGCACGCGGCTCAAGGCGATGCTGCTCACGTCCGCCGACATCCCACACGACTTCACCGAGGAATCGATCGGCGCGCAGAACAGCGGCACGAGCCTGTCTGCCGCGGCGGCGACCGTGAACCTCGACACCGCGGACTGCAACACCGTGCTGAACCTCATCAACACGGTCGGACAGAACGGCCTCGGTGAAGCCTCGTACGCCAGCGACGCCTTTACCCCGCCCTCTGGGCTCGGCGAGTTCGACGAGACGCTGCTTGAGTTCTACGACGCGTACGCGACGACGTTCACAGGCAAGCTCGGCGCCGCGCTCACTCGGTGCAGCTCGTTCCAAGCCTCCGACGCCAGCGGTGCTACGCAGAGCGCGACGGTCAAGGTCGTCCCCGGGCCGAAGCTCGGCGACGAGTCCGTCGGCTTCACGGTCACGGTGGCGATCGGCGGGCAGACGATGGTCATGAACGGCGCGGCCGTGCGCATCGGCACCGCGGTGATGGTGGTCGACAACTCGCTGCTGCAAGGCCAGGCCACGGAAATCGACCTGCCGAAACTCGCCGGGATCCTCGCTCAGCGCGTCCGGACGCTGCACTGACAGCGCCACTGCCGGGCTTACCCTGGACCAGGAGCCTTTCCGTCGGAGCGAGAAACGGTGAGAAAACTGGCCCAGCGCACCCCAGACGGCCCTCCCCCGCCGCCGGTGGTCCAGCGGCTGCGGATCCGCTACGCGAAACGCGGCAGGCTGCGCTTCACCAGCCACCGGGATATTCAACGTGCGTTCGAACGCGCGCTGCGCCGTGCGCAGGTGCCGATGGCGTATTCGGCCGGATTCTCGCCGCACCCGAAAATCTCCTGGGCCGGGGCCGCGCCGACCGGCACCGCGAGCGAGGCGGAGTACGTCGAGATCGGGGTCGCGCGCCGGGTCGACCCCGAGGCGCTGCGCATCGCCGTTGACGCCGCGCTGCCGCCTGACCTGGACATTCTGGAGATCGTCGAGGCCGCCACACCGTCGCTCGTCGAACGGCTGGAGGCGTCGGTCTGGCGGATCGAGTTGCCCGGGATCGAGCCCGCACAGGCTCACCACGCAGTCGACGCGTTCCTCACCGCGCAGACGGTTGAGGTGAAGCGCCTGATGAAGTCCGGGATGCGCACCTTCGACACCCGTTCAGCCGTTGTGTCGCTCACAGTTGTCGAAGGCTCGGCGGACGCGGCAGACAAGTCCCTCTCGTCTGCCTGTGCGATACTGCAAGTGGTCGTCCGGCACGCGACGCCGGCCGTCCGTCCCGACGATGTCCTGACCGGACTCGGATCCGTCGGCGGCTTGGTGCCGCCGGTCGCCCCAAGGGTGACCAGGCTGGCGCAAGGTCCGCTCACTCAGGCCGCGCCCGGCGCGGCGGCAGACGCCGAGCCTGCGACCGGGCCCGGGACGTGGCCGGTGGCCGACCCGATGACCCTGGACCGGAGCGCTTCGGCGAATTCCGGGCCGTTGAGCATCAACACCCCGGTTTCCGGGGTATGACTGCTCGCAGGTGCCGCGCGTTCTGCGCGCCGGCGCCGGCACGACGGCCCGACTCGGCGAGACGCCCGATCCGGCCCACCTGACTTCAGTACGTACAGACGAGCCGCCGCGCGGCGCCGACGCCCATCGATCCGGTGGAGTCCGAGCGCCCGGTGGCCATGACGGGAGAACCACCCGAATGCTCGATCACGAGCCCAACGGTTCCGGCTCCGGCCTGGAACCCGGCCACGAGTCCACAGCGGACTCATCCGCAACAACACCGCGCCGCCGCCGCGCGGCCAGCCGTCCCGCCGGACAGCCGAAGGCCGAAGCGGGCGCTGTAGGGAGCGGTACCACGCAGAACGGCGCCGCGGGGGACAGCACCGCACAGAGCGGTGCGACCGAATCCGCAGCCGAGGCCGCCCCTGCGGCGAAGCGCGCCCGGGCCACCAAGAAGAACGCCGCCACGAAATCCGCAGCCAAGAGGGTCGGCAAGAAGGCCGCCGCGGTTGCCGAGCCGGTCGCCAAGGCGGCTGAAAGCGTGACTGCCGCCGAACCAGTTGCGATCAAACCAGCTGCGACCAAATCAGTGGCGACCAAACCAGCGGCCACCGAACAAGTGGCCGCTGAGGCCGCCGCGCCGGACGCACCGGCGAAGAAGACCGCACGGAAGACCACCACTCGCCGTCGCTCTCGCGGCGGCGAGTCCGTGGCTGCCGAGGCGGTTTCCGAAGTCACGCCGGAATCGGCCGAACCGGCGCAGGCGCGTACTGCCGCCGAGGCGCCGACGAACGCGACCGAGACCGCGACGGAAACCGGGCAGTCCCCTGCTCAGCCCGCGACCAGGGCGCGCCGCACCCGCAAGCGCGCGACGGCGCCCACCCAGCGAGCGGCTGCGGAGTTGGCGCCGCCCGCCACCGACCCGGAGCTGGTCGAAGCGGCCGAGGAGGACGCGGAGACCGCGGCGATCGAAGCGGCCGCGATCGAGGCCGCCTGGGGCGCCGACGACACTGCTTCCGACAACACAGCATCTGACGACACCGCGTCCGAAGACGACGAACTCGACGGGACGGGACTCGACGAGGACGAGGATGCGTTCGCGCTGTCCCGGCCGTCGGCCCCGGCCGCACCGCTGAGGCCCGGAACGCTGATCTTCCAGGCACCGGTCGTCGCCGAGCCGGCCCGGCGTACCCGGTCCGCCACCGCACCGCAGACCCAGCCCAAGTCGTCCACGGCGCCTACGTCGCCCACAGCCGGCGCGGGTGCGGACGAGCCGCAGCAGCCCGCAGCGACCAGCGCTGGATCCGGCGCCGACGAGGAGGAGCACGGCACCGAGCGCGAGTCGCGCCGTCGCCGCCGTCGCCGCGGCCGCAATGACCAGCAGGCCGAGGCGGTCGCAGCCGCAGGCCCGGCCGCCGACGAGTCCGACGCCGAGGACGGCGATGACGACGGCGCCGCACTCTCAGGCGAGCAGTCGGCGGACGGGTCGAGTCGCCGCCGTCGCCGCCGTCGCCGCCGGCAGACCGCCGAGGACCTGGCCGCGGGCGGCACGCAGTCCGACGACCCGCCGAACACCGTGGTCAAGATCCGGGAACCGCGCGAGCGCCGCGGCGGCCGGGCCGCCGAGCCGGACTCGATCCGCACCGGCGACGACGTACTCGGCGTGCGCGGCTCGGTGCGCTTGGCCGCCAAGCAGCAGCGACGCCGTGACGGCCGCTCCACCCGGTCCCGCCGCGCGCCGATCGTCAGCGAGGCCGAGTTCCTGGCCCGCCGCGAGTCGGTCGAGCGGATCATGGTGGTGCGCCAGTCCGCCAACCGCACCCAGATCGGCGTGCTTGAGGACGGCGTCCTGGTCGAGCACTACGTGAACCGCGAGTCGTCGGTGTCCTACGTCGGCAACGTGTACCTCGGCAAAGTGCAGAACGTGCTGCCGTCGATGGAGGCGGCGTTCGTCGACATCAACAAGGGCCGCAACGCGGTGCTCTACGCGGGCGAGGTCGACTTCGCCGCCGCCGGGCTGGAGGGCCAGCCGAAGCGGATCGAGTCGGCGCTCAAGTCCGGGCAGCCGGTGCTCGTGCAGGTCACCAAGGACCCGATCGGCCACAAGGGCGCCCGGCTGACCAGCCAGATCTCGCTGCCCGGCCGCTTCCTGGTATACGTCCCCGGCGGCTCGATGATGGGCATCAGCCGCAAGCTGCCGGACAACGAGCGCACGCGGCTCAAGCAGATCCTCAAGCGGGTCGTGCCCGAGGACGGCGGCGTGATCGTGCGCACCGCCGCCGAGGGCGCCAGCGAGGAGGAGCTGGCCCGCGACGTCGAGCGGCTGATCGCGCAGTGGGAGGAGATCGAGCGGCGCTCGCGCACCGCCAACGCCCCCGCGCTGCTGTACGGTGAGCCCGACCTGACGGTGCGGGTGATCCGCGACATCTTCAACGAGGACTTCAGCAAGCTGCTCGTCTCCGGCGACGAGGCGTACAAGACCATCCACGAGTACCTGTCCGGCGTCGCCCCCGAGCTCGCCGAGCGGCTGAACCACTGGACCAGCGACACCGACGTGTTCAACGTGTACCGCGTCGACGAGCAGCTGGCCAAGGCGCTGGACCGCAAGGTGTGGCTGCCCAGCGGCGGTTCGCTGGTGATCGACCGCACCGAGGCGATGGTCGTCATCGACGTGAACACCGGCAAGTTCACCGGCCAGGGCAGCAACTCGCTGGAGGAGACGGTCACCCGCAACAACCTTGAGGCGGCCGAGGAGATCGTCCGGCAGCTGCGGCTGCGCGACCTCGGCGGCATCATCGTGATCGACTTCATCGACATGGTGCTCGAATCGAACCGGGAGCTGGTGCTGCGCCGCCTGCTCGAATGCCTGGGCCGTGACCGCACCAAGCACCAGGTGGCCGAGGTCACCTCGCTCGGCCTGGTGCAGATGACCCGCAAGCGGGTCGGCCAGGGCCTACTCGAAGCCTTCTCCGAGACCTGCGACCACTGCAACGGCCGCGGGATCATCGTGCACATGGACCCGGTGGAGCCGCACGGCCGCAAGTCGGTGGAGCGCTCGGTGTCCATCGTCGACCACACAGACGACCACGACGAGCACGCCGGCGGCGACGTACACGCGCACGGCGCCAGCACGCACCACGTCGGCAGTGCCGCGGAGAGCCGGGCCAACAGGCGCCGACGGCGTAAGGGCAAGCACCACGAGAGTGAGGACATGGCGGCTACGCCGATGGACTCGATGAACTCGGACTGGTCGCTGGAGGCCCACGAGCCGGGCACCGCGGCCGAGGCGTCCGTTCCCGCCGCGCCGATCAACCTCAAGGCGCACGTGGACGATCCGGACGCGGTTGCCGCGACGGGCGACGAGCTGAGCAACGCGCTGATCGACACCGGACGGCCGCGCAAGCGCCGCCGCGCGGCCAGTCGGCCGGCCGGTACTCCGCAGTCGGCGGCGGAGCAGTCGGCGGCGGAAGCGTCCTAGGCGTTCAGCTGTCCGGCATTCGTCGGCGATCGTGGTCGTCAGCGCCCACGGTCGCCGACCGGCCGGAGCCAGTTTGACCGCAGCGGTACCGGGTCCGTAGGCTTTCTTTTCGGCGTGTTCCCGACACGCCCCCGTCCCGTGGCATCCCGTGCCGCGCCGGACCAGTCAATCGACAGTCTCAGCTTGTCGCGGCGACACACATCGCTCTGCGCGCAGGCGTAGGCAACCCGCAGGAGTAACGGTGTACGCGATCGTCCGCAGCGGCGGTAGGCAGCACAAGGTCGCCGTCGGCGACGTCGTCACGGTCGACCGGATCGTCGGCGCTCCGGGCACCCCGGTCGAGATGAAGGCACTGCTCGTCGTGGACGGCGACTCGGTCACCTCCGACGCGTGGGTGCTCGAAGGCGTCAAGGTCCACGGCGAGATCGTCGCCGAGATCAAGGCGCCGAAGATCGACATCCTCAAGTACAAGAACAAGACCGGCTACCGGGTGCGCCAGGGCCACCGGCAGAAGTACACGACGGTCAAGGTCACCAGCATCGACACCGGGAAGAAGTAACCTGAGATGGCACACAAGAAGGGCGCCTCGTCCAGCCGCAACGGCCGGGACTCGAACGCGCAGCGGCTCGGTGTCAAGCGCTTCGGCGGCCAGGTGGTGAACGCCGGCGAGATCATCCTGCGCCAGCGCGGCACGCACTTCCACCCGGGCGACAACGTCGGCCGCGGCAAGGACGACACCCTGTTCGCGCTCGCCGCTGGTGCAGTGCAGTTCGGCACGCACCGGGGCCGCAAGGTCATCAACATCGTGACCGCCGACGCCTGATCCGGGCACGCGGCACGCACATACCCCCGAGTACGCCGGGTCGGATCGTTCGACCCGGCGTACTGTCATGACTGGTACCTGACAGAACCGTGGTACCCGATGCACCAGGAGAGACGGAACGATGGCCACCTTCGTGGACCGCGTGATGCTTCACGTCGCGGCCGGTAAGGGCGGCAACGGCTGCGCTTCCGTGCACCGGGAGAAGTTCAAGCCGCTCGGCGGGCCGGACGGAGCGAACGGTGGCCGGGGCGGCGACGTGGTCCTCGTCGTGGACCCGGACGTCACCTCGCTGATCGAGTACCACTACTCGCCGCACCGCGTGGCCGGCAACGGCAAGCCGGGCGCCGGGGACCTGCGTCAGGGCGCGAACGGCACGGACGTCGTCCTGCCGGTGCCGAGCGGCACCGTGGTCAAGTCGAAGGACGGCGAGGCGCTGGCCGATCTGGTCGGCGCGGGCACCCGCCTCGTGCTGGTCAAGGGCGGCCCCGGCGGACTCGGCAACGCGGCACTGGCCACCACGCGACGCAAGGCCCCGGGCTTCGCGCTGCTCGGCGAGCCGGGCGAGTCGGGCGACTTCGTGCTCGAACTGAAGTCGGTGGCGGACGTGGCGCTGATCGGCTACCCGAGCGCCGGCAAGTCCTCGCTCATCGCGGCGATGTCGGCGGCCAAGCCGAAGATCGCCGACTACCCGTTCACCACGCTGGTGCCCAACCTCGGCGTGGTCACCGCGGACAACCACGTCTTCACCATGGCCGACGTGCCCGGCCTGATCCCCGGCGCCAGCCAGGGCAAGGGCCTCGGCCACGAGTTCCTGCGGCACATCGAGCGCTGCGCGGTGCTCGTGCACGTCCTGGACTGCGCGACGCTGGAGCCCGGCCGCGACCCGCTCAGCGACCTGGACGTCATCGAAGCCGAACTGGCCGCGTACGAGGAGCAGGTACAGGAGAGCGAGCGCCGGTCGGACGAGCGGGCGTCGGGCGAGCGGCGGATGGACCCCGGAACCGGGCCCGGAGACTACGGGAAGCTGTCCGAGCGTCCGCGCCTGGTCGCGCTGAACAAGACCGACATCCCCGAGGGCCGGGACCTGGCCGAGCTGGTGCGGCCGGACCTGGAGGCGCGCGGCCTGCGCGTGTTCGAGGTCTCCGCGGTCAGCCGCGAGGGCCTGCGGGAACTGGCCTTCGCCCTCGCCGAGATCGTCGAGAAGGCCCGCGCCGCGCGGCCGGCCGAGGCGGCCGGCCGCTTGGTGATCCGGCCCAAGGCGGTCGACGAGGCGCCGTTCACCCTCACCTTCGAGGACGAGCACTACGTGGTGCGCGGCGCCAAGCCGGAGCGCTGGGTGCGGCAGACCGACTTCTCGGTCGACGAGGCGGTCGGCTACCTGGCCGACCGGCTCAACCGGCTCGGCATCGAGCAGGCATTGCTGGAGCTGGGCGCGCACGAGGGCGACGAGGTGGTCATCGGCGACGGCCCCGACGCGGTCATCTTCGACTGGCGCCCAACCCTCGCCGACGAGGCCCACTACGGACCGCGCGGCTCCGACGACCGGCTTTACGGCTGAGCGGATGCGATCCGCACGGTCGGCGGCGGGTGTTCCGGTCACTGAAACGGTTGGACCGGCGCCGCCCGGCTGACCTTATTCTGAGCGCGTGAGCGAGGGTGAGCGGACAAGCAGGCGCGATGTCGTCACCGCCGCGCGGCGGATCGTGGTCAAGGTCGGCTCCTCCTCGCTGACGACCGCCGAGGGCGGCCTCGACGTCGGCCGGGTGGACGCGCTCGTGGACGCCCTGCACGATTCCGCCCTGGCTCGGCCGGGGGACGGCGCGGAGATCGTCGTGGTCTCCTCCGGAGCCATCGCGGCGGGCCTGGCTCCGCTCGGCCTGACGAAGCGCCCGCGCGAGCTGGCGATGCAGCAGGCCGCCGCGAGTGTCGGACAAGGCCTGCTGATCGCCCGCTACGCGCAGTCCTTCGCGCGGCACGGCCGCGGCGTCGGCCAGGTCCTGCTCACCGCCGACGACATGACCCGCCGCTCGCATTACCGCAATGCGCTACAGACTCTCAGCCGACTGCTGGAGCTCGGCTTCGTGCCGATCGTCAACGAGAACGACACCGTCGCCACGCAGGAGATCAGGTTCGGCGACAACGACCGGCTCGCCGCGCTCGTCGCGCACCTGGTCAACGCGGATCTGCTGGTCCTGCTCTCCGACGTGGACTCGCTCTACACCGGCGACCCGCGCAAACCGGAGAGCCGCCGCATCGCCGAGGTGCGCGGCCCCGAGGACTTGGCGGGCGTGGCGATCGGTTCGACCGGCCGCGCCGGGGTCGGTACCGGTGGGATGGTCACCAAAGTCGAGGCGGCACGCATCGCCACCGAGGCGGGCATCCCGGTCGTGCTCACCACGGCCGCGTACGCCGCACGTGCGCTCGCCGGTGAGTCGGTCGGCACGTTGTTCCACCGCACCGGCAAACGATCGGCTGCGCGCCTGCTGTGGCTCGCCCACGCCACCGCGCCGCGCGGCGAGTTGCGGCTCGACGAGGGCGCCGTGGACGCGGTGGTGCGGCGGCGTCTGTCGCTGCTGCCCGCCGGGATCACGTCGGTGTCGGGCACCTTCGTGGCCGGTGATCCGGTCGACCTGGTGAACCCCGCCGGCCGCGCCGTGGCGCGCGGCCTGGTGAACTATGACGCGGCCGAACTGCCGTCGCTGCTCGGCCGCTCCACCCGCGATCTGGCCGCGAGCCTGGGCCCGCAGTACGAACGCGAAGTCGTGCATCGTGACGACCTGGCCGTGTTGTAAGACACACTTCCCGTAACCTGGAGACTGTGACCTTGGAGGCCGTGACCTTGAAAAGCGTGGTGAACGAGGCAAGCGCCGATACCGAGTCGGACGTCATCCAGGCCGCGCGGCGGGCGCGTGACGCCGCGGCAGATCTGGCCGTGCGCACCCGTGCGGAGAAGGACAGGGCGCTGCACGCGCTCACCGACGCGCTGCTTGCCGGCTCAGCAGGCATCGTAGCCGCGAACGAGCAGGACACACGGCGCGCTCGCGAGGCGGGTACGGACCCTGGCATCGTGGACCGGCTCACGCTCACCGAGGAGCGGATCGCCTCGATCGCCGCCGCCCTGCGGAAGATCACGACCCTGAGCGACCCGGTCGGCGAGGTGGTGCGCGGCTCGACGCTGCCGAACGGCTTGGAGCTGCGCCAGGTCCGCGTTCCGCTCGGCGTCGTGGGGATCATCTACGAGGCGCGGCCGAACGTGACCGTCGACGCGGCGGGACTGTGCCTGAAATCCGGCAACGCGGTGCTGCTGCGCGGATCCTCCTCCGCGCGCGCGTCGAACACGGCACTGGTCGAGACGATGCGCGAGGCCCTGGCCGGGGCCGGACTGCCGTGCGACGCGATCCAACTGGTGCCCGGCGACACCCACGACTCCGTCAAGGAACTGATGCAGGCGCGCGGGCTGGTGGACGTGCTCATCCCGCGCGGCGGAGCGGCGCTGATCAACTCGGTGGTGTCCGGCTCGACGGTCCCGGTCATCGAGACCGGAGTCGGCAACTGCCACGTGTACGTGGACGCCGACGCGGACGTCGACCTCGCCGTCGAGCTGCTGATCGACTCGAAGGCGCAGCGCTACAGCGTGTGCAACGCGGCGGAGACGGTGCTGATCCACGCGGACGTGGCCGAGGCGTTCATGCCGCGTGCCCTCGCCGCGCTCAAGGACGCGGGCGTGACGGTGCACGGAGACGAGCGCGTCGCCGCGTACAGCGCGGACGTGGTTCCGGCCACCGAGGACGACTTCTACACCGAGTACCTCTCACTCGACATCGCGGCGGCGGTCGTCGATTCGCTGGACGCGGCGATCGCGCACATCCGCAAGTACTCCACGGACCACACCGAGGCGATCGTCACGCGCTCGCAGGCGGCGGCCCGCGCGTTCACCGCGCGCGTCGACTCGGCGGCGGTGCTCGTGAACGCCTCTACCCGGTTCACCGACGGCGGCGAGTTCGGGTTCGGCGCCGAGATCGGCATCTCCAACCAGAAGCTGCACGCGCGCGGCCCAATGGGGCTGCCCGAGCTGACCTCCACGAAATACATCGTGATCGGCGACGGCCAGACCAGGGCGCGGCACGCGAACAGCTGAGAGGGTGCACGGGATGGCTTGCCGGGCGCCGGCCGCGTGCGTTGCACCGTCGCCATCCATCC
This sequence comes from Actinocrinis sp., assembly GCF_035946395.1. NCBI lineage: Bacteria > Bacillati > Actinomycetota > Actinomycetes > Catenulisporales > Actinospicaceae > Actinocrinis > Actinocrinis sp. Next base: position 10,294 of record NZ_DASYZI010000218.1, on the reverse strand, counting down.
CGCGCACCCTCTCGGGCGCGCCCGCCCCCTACTGATCTCACCACATTTCAGTTACATTTCCTCAGTGACCGAGCGCTTCCCCCAGCAGCGCAACCGTTCCGCGCACCGCCGCGCAGACGCAAGCCAGGTCCCTGCCGTGGTTGAGCATCCCGCATCCGAGAACGCAGCGTTCGACGATGACGACACCGGTGCGGTGTTCGACGAGTCCTTCGTCGCGGCCGCCTTGGTGCACGAGCCGTCCGCCGAGGTCCGTGCGCTGCATCGGCACCGGCTGCCCGATCAGCGCACCGACGAACCCTTCGAACCCCTGTCCGGGCTGCCGCTCCAATGGTCGGTGCGGCCTTCGCACCAGTTCGCCGCACTGCGACTGTGGCCGGCGATCCTGGTGACAGCGTGCGTTCTCGCCGCCGCCACCGCCTTGGTCATACTGCTGCGATAACTGCTGCGATTGACGCGCCGAGGTCACGCTCCAGACACCCCCGGCGACTCACCCCCAGTCAGCTCGGCGCGGGCCCAGACACTGGCCCGACTCAGACCAGGGCCAACTGTTTGCGATAACCCTCCAGCCGCTCGGCCAACTCGACCGGACGCGCGAGCGCGGGCAGGTGCCCGCTGTCCATCTCGTCCGGCACCAGGTCCAGCCGCTCGCGCACGACGCGGCGCTGGAAGTCCGCGGGGAAGAACCGGTCCTGACGGCACAGCAGGAAACGTGTCGGCACGTCCGGCCACCGTTTCACCGGCCAGGGCCGCGCAAATGGCGTACTGGACTGCCTGGTTTCACCCCGACTGAAAGCCGCCTCGACCAGTTCCGGCGGCACGTCGTGGAAGAACGTGCTCCTGACGTCGAATTCCGCACCCACCGGCCGGCCGTCGCGCGCGTCGTTCTCGTCCTTGGCCCGCTGCCAGCCGGTGTTCTCCCACCACTGACCGCCGGACTCCCCCGGTTTCGGCACCATCGCCGCCACCAACACCATCAGGTCCACAGGCACGCGCTCGCACACCATCGGCGCGGTGAAACCGCCCATCGACTGCGCGACCACTATCAGTGGCCCGCGATCCACGATCGCCTGCGCCCACCGATCTTCCATCGCACGCACGACCGTGTCGGTGTACTCCTCGAACCCCGCCGTGTCGTCAGACGCGGGCAGACTGGGCACGATCACGTCGTGCCCGTTCGCGATCAGCAACGGCAGCACCCGATGCCAGTACCAGGAGTCTGACGCCGCGCCGTGGATCAGCACGTAGGTGGCCACCGCTGTCGCTCCTTCCACCCGCTTCCGCTCGGTCCGTCAGGATCAGCGTATACGGCGGCTCCGACACTCCTCAGCGCCCAATCCTCGGCAGCTCAGGAGAAGTCGGGCACCCCCATGCGCGCGGCGTCGGCGGAGTGGTCGTCCGGTTGGAGCTGGGACTCGCGCTCGGCGGCGATCTGGGCGGTGTAGTGGGCGATCTCGCGCTCGATCCGGTCGACGTCCCAGCCGAGGCTCTCGGCCATCAACTCGGCGGCCGGGCGGGCCGAGCGGACCCCGCGATCGAAGGTCTCGAAGCTGATGCGGGTGCGCCGCGCGAGGACGTCTTCGAGATGGATCGCGCCCTCGTGTGACGCCGCATAGACCACCTCGGCGCGCAGGTAGTCGTCGGCGCCTTCAAGCGGCTGGCCGAGCGAACGGTTCTTCTCGATCAGCGCGATCACCTCTTCGGTCAGCGAGCCGTACCGGCGCAGCAGGTGCTCGATGCGCGCGACGTGCAGACCGCTGGCGGCCGCGATGCGGGCCCGGCTGTTCCACAGCGCCGGATAGCCGTCCGCGCCGAGCAGCGGAATGGTCTCGGTGCACGACGTGGGGCCGCGGCGGTCGAGCCCGTGCACCGCGGCGTCCACCGCGTCAGCGGCCATGACGCGGTACGTCGTGTACTTGCCGCCGGCCACCACCACCAAGCCGGGTGCCGCGTGCGCCACGACGTGCTCGCGGGACAGCTTCGACGTGTCGTCCGACTCGCCCGACAGCAGCGGCCGCAGCCCAGCGTAGACGCCCTCGACATCCTCACGGGTAAGTTCGGTCGTGAGGATCCTGTTGACGTGGCTGAGCACGTAGTCGATGTCTGTCGCGCTCGCCGCCGGGTGCGCCTTGTCCAGGTTCCAGGCCGTGTCGGTCGTGCCGATGATCCAGTGCCGCCCCCACGGAATGACGAACAGAACCGACTTCTCCGTGCGCAGGATGATGCCCGAGGCCGATTGGATGCGGTCCTTGGGCACGACGAGATGCACGCCCTTTGACGCGGTCACGTGGAACTTGCCGCGTTCACCGACCATCGCCTGCGTCTCGTCGGTCCACACGCCGGTAGCGTTGACCACCTGCGCCGCCTTGACCTCGAACTGGCCGCCGGTCTCCTCATCACGGACCACGGCACCGGTGACCCGCTCCCCCTCCCGCAGGAAGCCGATCACACGAGCACAGTTGGCGACGTGCGCGCCGTACGATGCGGCCGAACGCACCAGCGTCGTAACGAACCGTGCGTCGTCCACTTGGGCGTCGTAGTACTGGATCGCACCGACGAGCGCGTCCTTTCGGAGCGCCGGTGCGATACGCAGCGCATGACGCCGAGTCAAGTGCCGGTGCGGGGGCAGCCCCCTCCCATGTCCGGAGGAGTAGCTCATGGCGTCGTACAACGCCACACCGGAGCCTGCGTAGGCGCGCTCCCACCCGCGCCCGGTGAGCGGATAGAGAAACGGCACGGGCCGAACCAGGTGCGGCGCGAGGCGCTCGATGAGCAGCCCGCGCTCCTTGAGCGCTTCACGCACCAGTGAGAAGTCCAGCATCTCCAGGTAACGCAGGCCGCCGTGGATGAGCTTCGAGGACCGGCTCGACGTCCCGGAAGCCCAGTCGCGCGCCTCGACCACGCCGACCGACAGTCCGCGGGTGACCGCGTCAAGCGCGGTCCCGGCGCCGACCACGCCGCCCCCGACGACCAGCACGTCCAGTTCGGTCGCGGAAAGCGCGGCCAGCGCTTCTCGCCGCTCTTCGGGTCCGAGCTTCGCACTGCGCATGCTTCTACGATGCCGGGTTCGAGCGTCGGCGCGCTATGCGAGTTACGCCACTAGTCGCGGTTTCGCAGGTACCGCAGTTCTACGACCCCGTCGCCGGCGGCGGTGCTGGAGACCAAGTCGAGCTGGTAGGACTCGGGGACGCCGTCGAACAGCCGAGTACCGTGGCCCGCGACATAGGGGTACACGCTGAACTGGAGCTCGTCGATCAGGTCGAGCCGCATGAGCGAGCGAAAGAGGCCGACCCCGCCCCAGACCACGATGTGGCCGTCGCCGCCCTGCCTGAGCTTGTCGACCTCTTCCGCCGTGTCACCGGCGGCGATGGTGCTGTTGGCCCAGTGGGCCGTCTTCAGGGTCCGGGAGAAGACGACCTTGCGCCCGGCGGTGAGGATGCCGGAGAACGGGTGGTCGGTGGACGCCGTCATGGCCGCGGCGATGGACTCGTAGGCGGTGCGGCCGAAGACGTGTGCGTACGCGCCGCGGAGAAAGTCCAGCTGCGCCGGGTCGTCGGGCTGCCGGTTGTAAGGCAGGCTGAAGCAGAACTTCCAGAACTCGGTGTCCTCATCGGCCAGAAGTCCGTCGAGGGAGTAGTTGAACACCGTCGCAATCAGCTTTCGCATGACCAGAACTCCGTACTCTCGGGGTGCCCGCGGACCGTGCTTGCCGCCTAAGAGGTGTTTGAGCTGTGGAGTCGGATCAGGGCGCGGTGTCTGGCGCGTGCGATCACAAGGCGGAGTGGGATGCCCAAACTGGAGATTTGAGCACCGCTCGACGACTAGGCGAGCATGCGTGACAGGCGCCACGACCCCGGCCCCACAGCTCAAGCACCCCTGACACTAACGCGGCCCTATGACACCGTCAGTTCGACGCGTTGGAATTCCTTCAGGTCGGAGTATCCCGTGGTGGCCATCGCCCGGCGCAGGGCGCCGAACAGGTTCATTGTGCCGTCGGCGGTGTTGGAGGGGCCGACGAGGATCTCTTCGATCGTGCCGACCGTGCCGAGGTGGGTGCGGACGCCGCGGGGTACCGAGCCGTGCCAGGCTTCGGCGCCCCAGTGGTGGCCGCGGCCGGGAGCCTCGGTGGCGCGGGCCAGCGGTGAGCCGATCATCACGCCGTCGGCGCCGCACGCGATGGCCTTCGCGATCTCGCCGCTGCCGCCCATCGCGCCGTCCGCGATGACGTGGACGTAGCGGCCGCCGGACTCGTCCATGTAGTCGCGCCGGGCCGCCGCCACGTCGGAGATGGCCGTGGCCATCGGGACCGCGATGCCGAGGACGTTCCTGGTGGTGTGCGACGAGCCGCCGCCGAAGCCGACGAGCACGCCTGCCGCACCCGAGCGCATAAGGTGCAGCGCGGCCTTGTACGTCGCGACACCTCCGGCCACGACCGGGACGTCGAGGTCGTACACGAACTGCTTGAGGTTGAGCGCCTCGGCGTGGTGCGAGACGTGCTCGGCGGACAGCGTCGTGCCGCGGATGACGAACAGGTCGACGCCCGCGTTGACGACCGTCTTGTAGAACTGCACCGTACGCTGCGGCGAGAGGGCGCCTGCGGCGACCACGCCCGCGTCGCGGATCTGCTTGATCCGCGCGACGATCAGTTCCTCCTTGACCGGCTCCGCGTAGATCTCGCGCAACCGCTTGACCACGCGCTCGGCCGGGAGACCCGCGATCTCGGCGAGCAGCGGCTCGGGGTCGGAATACCGGGTCCACAGGCCTTCGAGGTCGAGCACGCCGAGGCCGCCGAGCCGGCCGAGCTCTATGGCCGTGGCCGGGGAGACCACCGAGTCCATCGGCGCGGCCAGGAACGGCAGGCGCAGCTGGTAGGCGTCGATCTGCCAGTCGATCGACACGTCCTCGGGGTCGCGGGTACGCCGTGACGGCACCAACGCGATGTCGTCGAAGCCGTACGCCTCGCGGGCGCGCTTCGAGCGACCGATCTCGACCTCGGACACGATGGACCCTCTTCCGGCGCGGCGTAAAAGTGCGGTACCGGACCGACTTTACCGTTCGGCGGGTTACCGGAATCGGTGCGCCAGCCTCGAAGAGCAACCGAACACCGCATCGCTTCGAGGCTGACCGGGGCCGCGACGCAGGGGCGGCCAACGCACAGCGGCGGACGACCCTACAGCTGCGCACAAAGCCCCAGACAGCCCCGAAGAGCGCTTAAACACCGCATCTCTTTGGGGCCGGTCGGGGCCGCGGCGCAGGGGCGGCTGACGCGCAGCGGCAGACGACCCTACAACCGCACGCAAAGCCCCGGCCGACCCCGAAGAGCGCCTAAGCACAGCATCAGTGCGTGTGGTAGTTCGGGGCCTCGATGGTCATCTGGATGTCGTGCGGGTGGCTTTCCTTCAGGCCCGCCGAGGTGATCCGCACGAGCTGGGCCTGCTGGAGATCGGCGATGGTGCGCGCGCCGGTGTAGAACATCGCCTGCTTCATGCCGCCGACGAGCTGGTGCGCGACGGCTCCGAGCGGGCCACGGTACGGTACCTGGCCCTCGATGCCTTCAGGGATCAGCTTGTCGTCCGTGGAGACGTCCTGCTGCGCGTAACGGTCGCGCGAGTACGACTTACCCTCCGCCTTGCCGCGTGAGGACATCGCGCCGAGCGAACCCATGCCGCGGTACAACTTGTACTGCTTGCCGTTGATGAAGATCAGGTCGCCGGGCGACTCCTCGCAACCGGCCAACAGCGAGCCGAGCATGACCGTGTCCGCACCGGCCGCGATGGCCTTGGCGATGTCGCCGGAGTACTGGAGGCCGCCGTCGCCGATCACCGGGACTCCGGCCGGCCGCGCGACGAGCGCGACCTCGTAGATGGCGGTCACCTGGGGCATGCCGACTCCGGCGACCACTCGGGTGGTACAGATCGAGCCCGGCCCGACGCCGACCTTGACCGCGTCCACTCCGGCGTCGATGAGCGCCTGAGCGCCGACACCGGTCACCACGTTGCCGCCGATGACGTCGATGTGGCTGTTCGCCTTGATCTTCGCGATGGTGTCGCACAGGCCCTTCGAGTGCCCGTGCGCGACGTCCGCCACGATGAAATCTGCGCCCGCGTCTGCGAGCAGCATCGCGCGGCGGAACGCGTCGTCGCCGACGCCTACCGCCGCCCCGACGACAAGACGGCCTTCGGCGTCCTTGGTGGCGTTGGGGTACTGCTCGGTCTTTGTGAAGTCCTTGACCGTGATCAGGCCGTGCAGCTTCCCTGCGGCATCGACCAGCGGCAGCTTCTCGATCTTGTGCGCGCCCATCAGCTTCATCGCCTCGGCGCCCGAGATGCCGACCGGGCCGGTCACCAGCGGGGCCTTGGTCATCACGTCACGCACGAGGCGCGAGTAGTCCGTTTCGAAGCGCAGATCGCGGTTGGTCACTATGCCGATCAGTAGGCCCTCGTGGTCCACCACGGGCAAGCCGCTGATGCGGTACTTCGCGCACAACGTGTTCACGTCGGCCAGCGTGGCGTCAGGGCTGATGGTGACAGGCTGGGTGATCATGCCTGACTCGGAGCGCTTGACCATGTCGACCTGCGCGGCTTGGTCCTCGGCGGGCAGGTTGCGGTGCAGCACGCCCGCGCCACCCTGGCGCGCCATGGCGATCGCCATCCGGGCCTCGGTCACCGTGTCCATGGCGGCGGAGACCAGCGGGATGCGCACCGACAGGTTCCGGGTCAGCCGGGCGGTGGTGTCCGACTCGCCGGGGGCCAGGTCCGAAACGGCCGGCACCAGCAGCACGTCGTCAAAAGTCAGCCCCAGCAGGCCGAATTTCTCGGGGATGTCAGAGACGGACACGGAAGCCTCCGGTGGGGTCCGACGGCGGGGAGGTGTTCAGTCTAACGGCCCAGACCGACCCGCTAATCCCGTTGGCTGAACCCGCGACCTCACTCGTCCGGCCCTGGGATCTCACTGGACCTCACTGGACCTCAATCGTCCAATTCCCGGTCGGGGTCAGGCTCCGGCGCCGCACCCGCGCTGTCCGCGCTGCCCGTTCCATGGGACATGTCCGTTCCATGGAGCGTCTGCGCAGTCGGGGGCCACGGCTCGCTTCGGTCAGCGAACCAACCCCCAGCGGAATCCGAGGGCCACTGCGTGCGCTCGGTCGGACGCGCCGAGCTTCTTGAACAGGCGCCGCGCGTGCGTCTTGACGGTGTCCTCGGACAGGAAAAGGTCGCGGCCGATCTCCGCGTTGGAGCGGCCGTGGCTCATCCCTTCCAGGACCTGGATCTCACGGGCCGTCAGCGTCGGCGCCGAGCCGACTTCCGCCGGGCGCAGCCGGCGCGGGGCGAGCCGCCAGGTCGGGTCGGCGAGAGCCTGCGAGACCGTGGCGCGCAGTTCGGCCCGGGATGCGTCCTTGTGCAGGTAGCCGCGGGCGCCGGACGCGACGGCGAGGGCGACGCCGTCGAGGTCCTCCGCCATGGTGAGCATGATGACCCGGGCGGTGGGGTCGGTCGAGACCAGGCGGCGCACCGTCTCGACCCCGCCGAGGCCGGGCATCCGCACGTCCATCAGGACCAGGTCGACCCGGTCGGCGGTCCACCGGCGCAGCACCTCCTCGCCACTGCTCGCCGTGGTGACCCGGTCGACACCGGGGACCGTGGCCACCGCGCGGCGCAGCGTTTCACGGGCGAGCGGTGAGTCGTCACAGACCAGGATGGACGTCATTTGTGCCTCCACGCACTGTGGATAACTTGCTGCCAGGCAAGCCGCGGATGTGTATCGAGCGGGCCGGAAACCGGCGAGCGCACCCACCGGGTGGGGGTTCCGGCCCTCTCCGTCCTGACTCAACGAGCGTCACCCGAAAGCGTTACGCACAATCGGGTGGTGAATTCGGGACCACCCCAGCTCAAGATCGATTTTTTCTATGAAACCACGTTCACTCGCTCAGCCGTACGGGACCGCGCTTGGGCAGGTAAACCGCACAGCGGGGAGACAGACAGCTGTGACTGTTTGTAAGCTGCGACTGTTTGGTGACCGACTGTCATCGCAGATCCAGTTTGGACCCCGGCGTCTGAGTTTGGGAAGCCCTGAGCGGCTCAAATCACGGTGGCCGCCAGACTTTCCGCCGCTCGAACCAGCGCGGTGGCGCGCGCCACGGGCACGCCAGAGCGCATGAGGCGAGCCACCACGGCAAACCGTACGACGTCCATGGCGGTATACGCAGCGTCACCGACGAGATCGTGCGGAACTCCGGTCCGCTCGGCGATTTCCGCTCCACTGTAGCTGCCACGAAACTCGGAGCGAGTGGCGATTCCGCAGGTAGGAGGGTTGACCGGTAGGCCATTCGGGGAGGCCGCACTGGGCCGTTCGTAGGTCAGACACACATCGCTCCCTTACCTAACAAATACATGGGTATAGGCCTCAGTACCGATAACTCCACCCTTACCGGCGAACGCCTTGTCATGACATGTCCAATCACCGGATGACCTGCGAATTCGACGGTTTCCACCGGACACGTACAGCGACCGAGCAGTAACGGGCGGCGCCAAGGGTGCCGAGAACGAGGAGGGACAGCGGCGATGGCCGATTTCTCACGGCTCCCCGGCCCGAACGCGGACCTTTGGGACTGGCAGCTGCGCGGTCTGTGCCGAGGCAAGGACAGCTCGCTCTTCTTCCATCCCGAGGGTGAACGCGGTGCGGCCCGGTCGAGCCGCGAGACCGCGGCGAAGGAGATCTGCATGAATTGCCCGGTGCAGATACCGTGCGCCGACCATGCCTTGAAAGTGCGGGAACCGTACGGAGTGTGGGGTGGGATGACCGAGGAGGAGCGCGAGGAACACCACGCGCGGCAGAAGGCACTCGTGCGCGCTCAGGCTGCCCGGGACAAGGCGGCACGGCTGCGGCAGGAGCAGATGAAGGAGAAACTGCTGCGCAAGAAGGAACTGGAGAACGAGCGCAAGGAGGCGTCGCGGTCCGCAGTGGTGATGGAGGCTGCGACGATGGAGGCCGTGGCGGTGAAGGCTGACGCCGGGTCTCCGGCGCTGGTGAAGGCTGACGCGTTGGCGAAGCCTGACACCGTGAGCAAGAAGGATGCCGTGGCCGCGGCGACGACGGCGCCCAGGAACGGGGCGGCCAGGTCAACCCGTCCGGCTGCCAAGAAGCCGACCACGCGCAAGAGCAGCAAGACCCTGGTCAAGGCCTGAACGAGCGGGGCTCCCGTATCCACGTGGATTACGGGAGCCCCGCTGTGCCGGTACCAACCTCGCTGTACCAGTACCAACACTGCACCGGTACTAATTCGGTACTTATTTCTTCGCTGGTACTAATTCAGCTGATACTAATTCGGCGGCCCTGCTCAAACTCGAACTGCCGCTGATCGGCGTCAGTGGCTGTGACCGTGGCCGTGCGAGTGGCCCTCGTCTTCCTTCGGAGCCGGCTTCTCGACCACCAGGGTCTCGGTGGTCAGCAGCATCGAGGCGATCGACGCCGCGTTGGCCAGCGCGGAGCGGGTGACCTTCACCGGGTCGATGACGCCAGCCGCGATCAGGTCCACATACTCGCCGGTGGCGGCGTTGAGGCCCTTTTCGGCCTCCAGCCCGGACACCTTGTCGGCGACGACGTAGCCCTCGTACCCGGCGTTCTCGGCGATCCAGCGCAGCGGCTCGACCAGGGCCTTGCGGACCACGGTCACGCCGGTCGCCTCGTCGCCGCTCAGGCCCAGCTTGTCGTCCAGCACGGAGACCGCGTGCACCAGGGCGGCGCCGCCGCCGGCGACGATGCCCTCCTCGACCGCGGCGCGGGTGGCCGAGATCGCGTCCTCAAGGCGGTGCTTCTTCTCCTTGAGCTCGACCTCGGTGGCCGCGCCTGCCCGCAGGACGGCGACGCCGCCGGACAGCTTGGCGACCCGCTCCTGCAGCTTCTCCTTGTCCCAGTCCGATGTCGAGTTCTCGATCTCGGCCTTGAGCTGGCGAATCCGGTCGTTGATCGCGTCCTGCTCGCCCGCGCCGTCGATGATCGTGGTCGTGTCCTTGGTGACGGTGATCCGGCGCGCCTTGCCGAGTACGTCGAGCCCGGCAAGCTCAAGCTTCAGGCCGACTTCCTCGCTCACGACCTGGCCACCGGTGAGGATCGCCATGTCCTCGAGCATCGCCTTGCGCCGGTCGCCGAAGCCAGGCGCCTTGACCGCGGCGACATTGAGCAGGCCGCGGATCCTGTTCACCACGAGCGTCGACAGCGCTTCGCCGTCGACATCCTCGGCGATGATCAGCAGCGGCTTGCGTGACTGCGCGATCTGCTCGAGCAGCGGCAGCAGGTC
>NZ_DASYZI010000217.1:0-1894 GCF_035946395.1 Actinocrinis sp. | reverse complement strand
ATCCTGTGGGGCAACGCCCTCGGGCTGGAGCATCCCCGCGGCCGGACAACCGCCTGATTCGTCAGCTGCGGCTTCGGGGACGTGGACGCAGGGTGGACGGTCGTGACAAGGTGGCTCCATCATGGAGTTCCATCTCTTCCTGCCGCAGATGCGGCTGTCCTTTGACCAGCTCGTCACGCGCGCCCGGGCCGCCGATGCGGCAGGGTTCGGCGGGATCATGGGCATGGATCACCTGGCGCCTCCCTTGGCCGACGGTCAGCCGATGTTCGAGGCGATCGTCACAACGACGTGGCTGGCCGCGCACACGGAGCGGATCAGGGTGGGGTCGCTCGTGCTCTGCGACTCGTTCCGGCTGCCCGCCGTGCTCGCCCGCCAGGCCGTGTCGATCGACCACGCCTCCGGCGGCCGCTACGAGCTCGGCATCGGGTGGGGATCGGTGCGCGAGGAACTCGTGACCTTCGGCGTGGGCTCGGCAGAGCCGCGCCAGCGGGTCGAGCGGCTACGGGAGACGCTGGAGGTGCTGCGGGCGCTGTGGGCGGGCGAGACCGTCGATTACGACGGCCGCTACCACCAACTGCGGCGCGCCCGGCAGCAGCCGCTTCCGCTCGGCCGCATCCCGATCGTCATCGGCGGCACGGGGCCCAGGACGCTGGCGCTCGTGCGAGACTTCGCCGACTGGTGGAACGTCCACGTCGGTCACCTGGGCAAGGTCGACGAGCTCCGGTCCAGGGTCGGGGATGCGCGGGTGTCCATCCAGCAGATGGTCGCGCTCGTCGGACGAGGCGGCGACCGTGAGGCCGTAACCGCGCTGGCCACGCGGCGCTTCGGCTACGCCCGCCCGGTGATCGGCACCGGCGCCGAGCTTGTGGAGCACTACGGGCGCCTTGCCGAGCGGGGCATCGAGCGTGTCTACACCTGGTTCTGCGATTTCGCGCCCCCGGAAACGCTGGCCGAGTTCGGCGAGGAGGTCATCGCGCCGCTGGCGTCGGGTGCCCGGACCTGACCGCGGAAAGCTGACCTGGTCCGGTAAACGTGGTCATGCGACCACGATGACCGTGACGCCGACTGCATCGTAGGTGCCTTGCGCGCGCGTCCCTGGTCGCGAGGGCCACCGAGCGGTCTTTGGCGGCGAGTGCCAGGAGCGCGTCGTAGACTGCACCACCTGCGATGCCGAGTCGGCTCAGCGCGTCCGGCAGCTTACGGGCGCGTCGGGCGCTCAGCAGTAGCGGCGAGGAGAAGCGGGCCTTCAGCCGCCGGGCCGTGTCGGCTGGCGCCAGCGGGGCGTCGCCAGGCAGTAGGCGGCGGCCATTGCCCGCCTCACGGACAGCGCGAACCGCATCGATGGGGTTGCGGACGCGTCGGCAGGCTTCGCGCCCGAGAACTCGAACACGGCCGCGCCCGGGTTGGCCCGGGAAGGCATCTGGTGTCGCCGGTCAGGGCGTCAGGAGGATCTTCCCGGCGGTGGTGGTGCGCGCCAAGTCGTCGAACGCGTCGTTGATGAGCGAGAGGTCGAGCCGCCGCGACAAGAGCGGCGACGGGTCGATCTGGCCGCGCTCGAACGCGGCGATGACCGCCGTGAACTCCTCGGGCGTGTAGTACACGGCGAAGCTGATCGACACCTCCTTCATCAGCGCGGGTAGGGGCAGGAACGGCGTGGGTTCGACGCATACCCCGGCGACGACGATGCGCCCCTTCGCGCGCGCCGCCGCGATGCACGGGTCCAGGAGCCCCGGCCGGCCCACGCACTCGACCACGACGTCGTAGCCGCCCGGCGAGGCCGCCTCGGCGGTCGTGAGCACGTCGGTCGCCCCGAACGACTCCGCGGCGGCCCGCCGCGCGGCCACCGGGTCCACCGCGGTGATCCGGCGGGCGCCCTGGGCGTGCGCCCACGCGA
>NZ_DASYZI010000216.1:0-5273 GCF_035946395.1 Actinocrinis sp. | reverse complement strand
GACAAGACGGCGGCCGTGCGTTTCGTCGGGATCGGCCGGGCCGCCGCGGCGTACACCGCGCCGCCGCTGCACGGATCGGCCTCTCGCGGTGTCACCGTCCTGACGGTGCGCACGGTGGCGCTCGCCGAAGGCTCACAGCCCTTCGACCGCACGGTAGCGGCGGGCCGACTGCTCGATGCGATCCGCACGGACGCCGACGACGGCTCGGCCACGTTCACGCTGCCGGATCCGCTGCTCGGCGGGCCGTCCTGGGCGGGTCTGCTGCCGCCGCGCACCGGCTGGCAGCCGCTGGGCGAGATCCCGCTGCGGCGGCTCGCCGAAGCGGTCGCCCAAGGCAACGCCGACTTCCGGTTCGGCGCGCTCGGCCGCGACCGCGCCGCGCTCGACACGCTCGCCGAGGAGATTTGGACCCGCGAGCTTCTGCACGGCCTGCGCTGGCGCGCGGCACACGCCGCCGCCACGATGGGTTTCCTCGGCCCGAAGCCGGAGAGCAGCGCCGAGTCGTCCCGCGTCGCCTCACACGCGCGCTGGCTGCGTCTGGACACCCCGTACGGCACTGTGCTCGAACGCGGCGTGCGTTCCTGACGCACACGGCTTGTATGAAGATCCTGTTCTGCTCCGCAGGGCTGATCGCGTGCGCCTAACGCACGTGGGTTGCACTAGAGCCGGGGAACTCGGGGCCCTCAAAGCCGCGCGCTCCTGACACACACCCACACACCGCTTGCACCTTCCCCGGAGCGGGCGCCGTCGCCGAAATAGCGTGCACTTGGCTCTTTTTGTGAGTTCGGACAGCGAGTCTCGACCAATTCGGACGGTCCCGCAGCCTCCATTCGCCTGCGTCTTGTCGATGAGTTTCGACAGTGCGAAGGCCAGTCCTGGCAGGCCAAAGGGCGTTGCCCGGGCTCGTCGACATCGCACGCGCGTTGCCGGTGAGAGCTGTCGCCTTCATCGACATTCGCTGTCGAAGCTCACGTGTACAGCCAGTGCACTCCTGACGCACTCGGCTAACACCCTTGGACGCACGCTTCGCAGCTGCACTGTTGCGTTAATACGTACGTTAATTATGTGCATTAACGCGTGCATTAACACGCCGCGAGCGCCGCATACCATCCGTCAGTCATATCATCTGACTGTCACTCGGCATTGACCATGAAGTGCGCGGCCCGCTCCAGGTACTGCCAGAGCTCCGCCTCGTCGGCCGGGTCCAGCTTCAGGTCCTTGACCGCCTCGCCCATGTGGTGCAGCCACCGGTCCCGTGCCTGCGCGTCGACCCGGAACGGCGCGTGCCGCATCCGCAGCCTCGGGTGCCCACGCTCGTCGCTGTACGTCGTCGGGCCGCCCCAGTACTGGATCAGGAACAGGGTCAGCCGTTCCTCGGCCGGACCCAGATCCTGCTCGGGATAGAGCGGTCGCAGCAGCGGATCCTCGGCGACGCCCTCGTAGAACCGGTGTACCAGGGCGCGGAACGTCGGCTCGCCGCCGACCCGCGCGTAGAACGACTCCGGTTTACCCTGGGAAATGCTCGCCTGCGTCACACGATCAATCGTAGGCGCCCGGTAGGCACACCCCGTGCCCTACTTCTCAAACACATGCCCTAGCCGAGCCAACCGCGGTGGCAGGCCTGCCAACCCAACTGGAGCCGGGTGCTGACCTTCGCGAGGTCCATCATGTGCGCCACCCGACGCTGCACGGTACGCAGGCCGAGGCCGAGCTGCTTGGCTATCGTGGCGTCCGTCGCCCCGACCATCAGCAGCGACAGTATGCGCAGATCCAGCCCTGTTGGCTCGGTCTCCGGCTCGTCGAGCTCGATCACGTTCGGCTCGACCAGGCGCACCGGGACGGCCCGTTCCCACACCGACTCGTACAGTCCGATCAGCAGCCTGATGAGGCCCGGCGCGCGCACGAACATCGCCGCGGGCTCGCCGCCGTCCGGATTCGACCCGCCGCTGAGCGGCACCAGGGCCACCGAGCGGTCGGCGACGACCAGCTTCGTCGGCACCTTCTCGACCACCCGGCACAGCTGCTGGTGCTTCATGTGCGCGGTCAGGCCCTCGAAGGCGCCCGGGAAGTCCAGCATCGCGCGCTCGATGATCACGTGGTACCGCACGCCGCGGTCCACCGCCTGCTCCTCGGCGACGCTCTCGCCCGAGGCGACCACCTCGTGCGTGGCCTCCGACATCACGTGCAGCTCCGAGTTCGCGCTCATCTGGATCTGCTCGAAACGGTGCCGCACCGCGTGCGCCCCGATCAACACCTCGACCAGGTCGCGGGCCGAGCCGTCGGAGCTGGCGCTGCGATACGCCTCGGCCAGCGACGCGAGGCCCAGTTCCGCGCGGTACAGCGCGTGCCGCTGTTCGGCGAGCAGTGCGCCGAGCGCCACGGCGGGCGGCGCGGCGGAGTACCCCTCACGCTTCCCGACCTGCTTCGTGATCAGACCGAGCTCGGAAAGCTGGCCCAGTGCCGCGCGCACCGCGTCGTCCGACAGCGCCGCGCGCTCGGCCAGATCGGTCGCATTGCTCGATCCCGAGGTGACCAGTTCCTGATAGACACGCTCCGCCGCCGGATCGAGGCCGAGTATGCCGAACACTTCCATCTCCTCGTCAGCGGGCTTGCACAGGTGGCGTACGCGACCCTGGGCTCCCGACCCTACTGGCCCCCGCGTCATTGTGCGTCCATGATTATCCGCTGCCGAAGGCAGGTACTGCTCATACCTCCGGATGTTGAGATCACCTGCTGTCACACCCCGCTCGTTGGACACTCCAGCACCTTTTATTCACCGCTCGCGTACGCCCTGGGGGCGCTCGGCGGCCCCGTCCGAGCGGCGTGAGGTGATGCAGTGGCACCTGCTTGGCACTCAGGTTGACCGAGTGCCAGCCGTAGTCATAACCTGCCGATTGGCACTCTCACCGCGAGTGTGCCAATGCCACTGCGTCCCTCCTGGCACCCGCGACGACAGGCGTGGACGGTGGCCCTAAGTCAACCGGCGGGAACCACGTCCCCGCCGCTGGTGAATGTCTCCGAAGGAGAGGTCACGACCGTGGCTACCGTTGCCATCAAGCCGCTTGAGGACCGTGTCGTCGTCAAGCCGCTGGACGCCGAGCAGACCACTGCCTCCGGCCTGGTCATCCCGGACACGGCCAAGGAGAAGCCCCAGGAGGGCGTCGTCCTTGCCGTCGGCCCGGGTCGTTTCGAGGACGGCCAGCGTCTGCCGCTCGACGTCAAGGAAGGCGACGTCGTCCTGTACTCGAAGTACGGCGGCACCGAGGTCAAGTACAACAACGAGGAGTACCTCGTGCTCTCGGCGCGGGACCTGCTGGCCGTCATCAACAAGTAGCACTAGGGCGGCACCCGCGCAGTCGGATGTCTAAGAGCGGCCGAGGATTGGGGGCCGACGGTGTTGTTCATGCGGCTGGCGCCGCGTGGGCCTGCGGGTCGAGGGCCGAGCATGGCAAGGCGGAGGAGGGAGTCGCAGTGGTGCTGCGGCGACCGACGACAACGCGGCCAGGCGACGGTCATCGGCGCGCAAGCCCGGCCACCAATCCTCGGCCGCTCTTAAGGCCGCGTTCCGCAAACCCCGCTCCCTAGGACGGGCGCGGGGCGCGGCCTTTGACGTGCCCGTTGCTCCTGCTCAATCATCCACGGCTTTAACCGCTCAGACGCTTAGAAGGGACGCTTGGCGCCCATGGCCAAGATGTTGCAGTTCGACGAGGACGCCCGCCGCAAGCTGGAGCGCGGCGTTAACGCGCTCGCCGACGCGGTCAAGGTGACGATCGGCCCCAAGGGTCGCAACGTCGTCATCGACAAGAAGTTCGGCGCGCCCACCATCACCAACGACGGCGTCACCATCGCCCGCGAAGTGGAACTCGAGGACCCGTACGAGAACCTCGGCGCCCAACTCGCCAAGGAGGTCGCCACCAAGACCAACGACATCGCGGGCGACGGCACCACCACCGCGACCGTGCTGGCCCAGGCCCTGGTGCGCGAAGGCCTGCGCAACGTGGCCGCCGGCGCGCAGCCGATCGAGCTCAAGCGGGGCATCGACGCGGCCGTCAAGGCGGTCTCCGACCACCTGCTCGCCTCCGCCAAGCCGGTGGAGACCAAGGAGTCCATCGCGCAGGTCGGCGCGATCTCCGCGCAGGACAAGGCGATCGGCGACCTGATCGCCGAGGCGATGGACAAGGTCGGCAAGGACGGCGTCATCACGGTCGAGGAGAACAACACCTTCGGCCTGACGCTGGAGTTCACCGAGGGCATGCAGTTCGACAAGGGCTACCTGTCCCCGTACATGGTGACCGACCAGGAGCGTCAGGAGGCGGTCCTGGAAGACCCGTACATCCTGATCAACCAGGGCAAGATCTCCTCGATCTCGGACCTGCTGCCGGTACTGGAGAAGGTGGCCCAGTCCCGCAAGCCGCTGCTGGTGATCGCCGAGGACGTGGACGGCGAGGCGCTGTCCACCCTGGTGGTCAACAAGATCCGCGGCACCTTCAACTCGGTCGCGGTCAAGGCGCCCGGCTTCGGCGACCGTCGCAAGGCGATCCTGCAGGACATCGCGATCCTCACCGGTGCCCAGGTGGTCAGCCCGGAGGTCGGCCTCAAGCTCGACCAGGTCGGCCTCGAAGTGCTCGGCACCGCCCGCCGGGTCACCGTCACCAAGGACGACACCACGCTCGTGGACGGCGCCGGCGACCAGAGCGTCGTGCAGGACCGGATCCGCCAGATCAAGGCGGAGATCGAGGCGTCCGACTCCGACTGGGACCGGGAGAAGCTCCAGGAACGGCTGGCCAAGCTGGCCGGCGGGGTCTGCGTGATCCGGGTCGGCGCGGCCACCGAGGTCGAGCTCAAGGAGAAGAAGCACCGTCTCGAGGACGCGATCTCCGCGACCCGCGCCGCGGTCGAGGAGGGCATCGTCTCCGGCGGCGGCTCCGCCCTGGTGCACGCCGCGGACGCGCTGGCCGACGGCCTCGGCCTGCTGGGCGACGAGGCGACCGGTGTCGCCGTCGTGCGCCGCGCGATGGTCGAGCCGCTGCGCTGGATCGCCGAGAACGCCGGCCTCGAGGGCTACGTCGTGACCGACAAGGTCTCGCACCTCGAGGTGGGCCACGGCCTGAACGCCGCCACCGGCGAGTACGTGGACCTGATCGCGGCCGGCGTCATCGACCCGGTCAAGGTCACCCGTTCGGCCCTGGCCAACGCCGCGTCGATCGCTTCGATGCTGCTGACCACCGAGGCCCTCGTCGTGGAGAAGCCGGAGCCCGTCGAGGAGCCCGCCG
>NZ_DASYZI010000215.1:0-35452 GCF_035946395.1 Actinocrinis sp. | reverse complement strand
CGTTCAATTAAAAACGTGAGGAGCGCCTTCTGGGCGTGCAGCCGGTTCTCGGCCTCGTCCCACACGACGGAGTGGGGGCCGTCGATGACCGAGGCGGCGATTTCCTTGCCGCGATAGGCCGGCAGGCAGTGCAGGACGATCGCGTCGGAGGCGGCGAGGGCGAGAGCCGCCTCGTCGAGGGCGAATGACTTGAAGACCTCGGCGCGGTCGGCCTGCTCGGCTTCCTGGCCCATGGAGACCCAGGTGTCGGTGGCCAGGACGTCGGCGTCGGTGGCGGCGGCCTTGGGGTCGTGCAGCACGCTCACTGAGCCGCCGGCCTGTGCCGCGATACGGGTGGCGTCGGCGACGATCGTCGGCTCGGGAAGGTAGTCGGCGGGAGTTCCGATGCGCACGTGCATGCCGGCGACCGCGCAGCCGAGTAGGTACGAGTGGGCCATGTTGTTGGATCCGTCGCCGAGATAGCTCAGGGTCAGTCCGGCAAGGCTGCCCTTGTGCTCCCGGACGGTCTGTAGGTCGGCGAGGATCTGGCAGGGGTGGAATTCGTCGGTGAGCGCATTGACCACCGGGACGCGGGAGACCGCGGCCATGGCTTCGAGGCGGCTCTGTCCGAAGGTGCGCCAGACGATGGCGGAGACTTGGCGGTCGAGCACCCGGGTGGTGTCCTCGATCGGCTCGCCGCGGCCCAGTTGGCTGGTGCCCGCGTCGATCACCAGAGGGTAGCCGCCGAGTTGGGCGATGCCAACGGAGAAGGAGACCCGGGTTCGGGTGGACGACTTGTCGAAGAGCACGGCGACGGCTTTGGGTCCGGCCAGGACCTGGCGGCCGAACGGGTCTGCCTTGTACGCGTCGGCCAGGTCGAGGACCGCGGCCTGCTCGGCCGGGGTGAGGTCGTCGTCCCGCAGGAAGTGGCGGACCATCACTTGCTCCTGGTGGTGTGCACGTCGAGCAGCTTGGGCAGCGCGGCGATGAATTCGTCGGCTTGGGCGGCGGTGAGGATGAGCGGCGGCGCGAGGCGGACCGATTGCGGGTTGACCGGATTGACGATGAATCCGGCGTTGAGTGCGGCATCGGCCAGTTCGGAGGCCACCGGATCGGCGAGTTCGATGGCGAGCAACAGTCCCGCGCCGCGTACTCCGGTGACGGCGGAGTGATCCATGTCGAGGATGCCTCCACGCAGGCGGCCGCCGATTCTCACGGCGTTGTCCAGGAGGTTGTCGCGCTCGATCGCGTAGAGCACGGCGAGTCCGGCGGCGCAGGCGACCGGGTTGCCGCCGAAGGTCGTGCCGTGTGCGCCCGGACTGAACAGTGCCGCGGCGCGGCCGAGGGCGATGGTCGCGCCGATCGGCAGGCCACCGCCGAGTCCCTTGGCGAGGGTGATGACGTCGGGCTGCCAGGCGCCGTTCTGCGCGGCTTCGGGCTGGTAGCGAAACCAGGTGCCGGTCCGGCCGATGCCAGTCTGGACCTCGTCCAGGATGAGCAGTGCGCCGTGGCGTTCGGTGATGGCGCGAGCGGCGGTGAGGTATCCGGGCGGAGCCGGCTCCACGCCGCGCTCGCCCTGGATGGGTTCGACGATGAACGCGGCGGTCTGGTCGTCGATGGCGGCTTCCAGCGCCGCCGTGTCGCCGTAGGGGACGAAGACGACTTCGCCGGGCAGTGGCTCGAACGGCTCGCGGATCGCGCGTTTGCCGGTCAGCGCGAGGGCGCCGAGGGTGCGGCCGTGGAATCCGCCCTCGGTCGAGACGAGCTTGGTGCGGCCGGTGAGCCGGGAGAGCTTGAAGGCCGCCTCGTTGGCCTCCGTGCCGGAGTTGCAGAAGTAGACCCTGGCGTCGTCCGCGCCGACCAGATCGATGAGGCGTTCGGCCAGAGCGATCTGCGGGGCGGTGGCGAAGAAGTTGCCGACGTGGCCGAGGGTGGTCAGCTGGGCGGTCACGGCCTGGACGATCAGCGGGTGCGCGTGGCCGAGGGCGTTGACCGCGATGCCGGCGAACAGATCGAGGTAGCGGTTTCCGTCGGCGTCCCAGAGCTGGGCGCCCTCGCCACGGACGAAGACCCGCTTGGGCGGGCCGAAGGTGTTCATCAGGGAGCTGGTGTAGCGGTCGGTCCACGCCTTCGACAGGCCGCTGTGCGGTTGGAGGCCGGGCAGCGCCTCCGCGGTCGCGATCGTCATGAGGCCACCACCATGGTTCCGATCCCCTCATCAGTGAAGACTTCGAGCAGGAGTGAATGCTCCACCCGGCCGTCCAGCACGTGCGCGGCCTTCACGCCACCGCGTACGGCGCGCAGGCACGCCTCCATCTTGGGTGCCATGCCGGAAGCGAGCGTGGGCAGCAGCTTTTCCAGTTCTTCGCCGGTGAGCTGGCTGATCACCTCTTCGGCGGAGCCTGAATCCGCGCTGTCGGGTGGCCAGTCGGCGTACAAGCCCTCGACATCGGTGAGCACGACCAGCTTCTCCGCTTTGAGGCCGACAGCGAGAGCGGCGGCGGCCGTGTCCGCGTTCACGTTGTACACCCCGCCGTCCTCCGCGCGTGCGACGCTGGAGACGATCGGGATGCGGCCGTCGTCGAGCAATGCGTTGATCAAGGTCGGGTCCACTGTGGCCACGTCGCCGACTCGGCCTATGTCCACGTGTTCGCCATCGACCGTGGCCATGCGTCGCGTGGCGAGCAGTGTGTTGCCATCCTCTCCGGATATCCCGACCGCGAACGAACCGTGCGCGTTGATCAGGCCGACGATCTCCCGCTGGACCTGGCCGGTGAGCACCATGCGGACCACCTCCATGGCCTCTGGGGTGGTGACACGCAGCCCGGCGGTGAACGTGGATTCCAGGCCTGCCTTTGCCAGTTCACGGCTGATCTGCGGACCGCCACCGTGCACGACGACGGCGCGCAGCCCGGCGTAGCGCAGGAAGACCACATCCTGAGCGAAGGCCTTCTTCAATTCCTCGTCGATCATGGCGTTGCCGCCGAACTTCACCACGACCGTCGCGCCGTGGAAGCGGGAGAGCCACGGCAGTGCCTGGGTGAGAACGTGCGCCTTCGCTCGGGCCTCGTGGGAGCGGGTGCCACC
The DNA here is from genome assembly GCF_035946395.1 of Actinocrinis sp. Classification (NCBI taxonomy): domain Bacteria; kingdom Bacillati; phylum Actinomycetota; class Actinomycetes; order Catenulisporales; family Actinospicaceae; genus Actinocrinis; species Actinocrinis sp. Next base: position 32,386 of record NZ_DASYZI010000215.1, on the reverse strand, counting down.
CGCGGTGATTTTCATGTGGAGTGCACCGGGTTCTCGTGCATGCACGCCGCCCCTGCGCACGCTGTCCGAGTGGTCATGGCGCCACTCCGATCGTGGTGAGGCCAGCGGTCTCGGACCAGCCGAGTGCGAGGTTGAGGCATTGCACGGCGGCACCGCCAGTGCCTTTGGTCAGGTTGTCTACGGCACCGATGACAATTGCCCGTCCGGCGGTCTCGTCGAGCGCGACTTGGAGGTGGACCGCGTTGGAGCCGAGCACTGCCGCGGTCTGCGGCCAGCGGCCATCAGGCAGGAGAGCAACGAAAGGTTCGTCGGCGTAGGCCTTCTCGTAGGCGGTACGCAGGTCCTGCGCGGTGATTCCGGGTTGCGCGGGCGCTGAGCAACTGGCGAGGATTCCGCGCGGCATGGGGGCGAGGACAGGAGTGAAAGAGACCGATACGGGGGCCGTGCCGTTTTTCCCTTCGCCCTCGGTGCTCGCGGCCGCGTTCGCTGCGGGGACGGCCTTGGCGAGGTTCTGCACGATCTCAGGCGTGTGCCGGTGGATCCCGCCGACCTGATAGGCAGAGGCATTGCCCATGATCTCCGAGCCGAGCAGATGCGGCTTGGGCGACTTACCCGCGCCGGAAGTGCCGGTAACAGCGGTGATCACGACATCTGGCGCGACGAGCCCGGCGGCCAGTGCTGGATAGAGCGCCAGCGTCGCGATGGTCGGAAAGCAGCCCGGGACGGCAACACGTTTCGTCTCGCGCAGGACGGAGCGGGCACCGGGGAGTTCCGGCAGGCCGTACGGCCAGGTCCCGGCGTGCGGGGTGCCGTAGAAGCGGGTCCAAGCGTTCGCGTCGGTGAGGCGGAAGTCGGCGCCGCAGTCGATGATCAGGATGTCTGGGCCGAGCGCTTCGGCGACGGCGGCGGACTGTCCGTGCGGAAGGGCGAGGAACACCACGTCGTGCCCCGCCAAGCGTTCGGGGTCAATCGGGTCAAGGATCCGGTCGGTAAGCGGGCCGAGGTGCGGTTGGTGCTCGCCGAGGGGCGAGCCGGTGTTGGACCAAGCGGTCAGCGCTCCGATTTCCGCCTGCCCGCTGAGCAAGGCGGGATGGCCGAGGAGGATCCGCAGGATCTCCCCGCCCGCATACCCTGTCGCTCCCGCGACCGCGATCCGGATGGTCATGCGCATGACAATACAGCAGTGCGAATGGCTATGCCATACGTCAAAATGCGTATTTCGGGAGGGAACGTGTGCCGAGGCAGCATAGTTGTCACATGGGCAGGCTTGTTGTCACCTGTCGCTTGGGGCGGCCGCCGAGTTTTCTGACGCAGCACCCCGGTAGAGCCTGTTCGAATCCATCGAAGAGCTGCGGGTTCACTCGCCACCGTGCAATTCCGGGGCGCATTGCCCGTTCAGGCACGTAGTGTTCGGTTTTATGGTGTTCTTCAGCGAGGAGCCCGAGCGCTATGAGCGGCCCACCTCGGCGCACGTCCCGGCGACCGCGGAGTTGATGAAGGCGTGCGCGGAGGCTGTTCGGTTCTTTGCCGAGATGGCCGCGGGCGTCTTCGTGACCGAGTTCGGTCCCGGCGTCACCGCCGATGAGGCGGTTATCAAGGCGGCGTCGAAGGGCCTGGAGCGGGCCCGGCGCTTGACCGTCCACCGGATCGGGGTCGGCGGCGCGCGGCTGGCCTGGAAGAACGGGCTGGACCATCTCGCTGCCGTGGCCGGGGACCTGCGGCGCGACCCGTTCCCGGTCTGGTCGTCGACCACGCTGGTGCGGGCCGCGCTCGAGGCCGAGGCGATGTTCGCGTACGTGCTGGTGCCGAAAACCGAGGTCCATCTCCGGTTGGCCCGGATCGCGGGGCTGGAGCTAACCGATTCGGAGCACCGCATCAAGCTCGCAAAGGACCTCGGGTCGGAGTTCGAGGCCGGGGCGCAGAAGAGGCGCGAGAAGCTGATGAAGATCTACCGGCAGGCCGGTATCGAGACGGTGCCCGGGAAGAAGTCGGCCATCGCAGGGATACAGGTCGAGGGCGCGCAGGCGGCGATGGACATCTCGTTCACCGACGAGGTGCGCAAGTTCTGGCCGGCGGAGCTGCCCGGCCCCTACCGGGCGCTCTCCGGTGCCGCGCACAGCCGCAACTGGGTGCTCGGCAGCTGGGACGAGTTCGCGGCGACGGGAGCCACCGCGCTGCACGTGATGCAGATGGCCGGGCAGATCGTGGAGACCTGGCTCACGCTCTGGGAGGAGTACACCGGGGTATCCACGAGCAGGGAAAGGGAGCAGGTCAGGACAAGGTGTACATCGGTGAGCGCTCACTTCATCTACCGAGCGAGCTCCTGACTCAACTTTGACACACGCATATATGTTGCGTGGACCGTGAATCCGATCTACAGTGGAGAAACCCGACGCCACCGTGGCGCCGTCTTGTTGCTTCCTGGAGGTCGACGTGGCGAAGTCCAACGCGTCCCTTGTCACCCAGTCGCGGGCGTTCAACGCCGCCGACTTGATCGCGCTGGCGATCTCGGCGAGCGACCCGCTGAGGCGGGCGCAGCTGCTCGCCAACGCACAGGCACAACTGGCCTGGACCCTCCGATCCGCCGTCGAGGAATGCGCCGAGTCCGACATCTCCTGGGCGAAGATCGGCGAGGCGGTCGGGATGCCGCGCGAGAGCATCTTCCGGCAGTACTCCGCCGGCGCGCCGATCGTCGCGCTCAAGGCGGTACAGTCGCCGACGAGCCCGAACATGGCGGACCCGCGCAACCGCTACCCCGCCGACGCGATCTTCGCGTTCCAGACGCCCGATGGCAGGTGGTGGGGACCGCGCGACCTGCTTTCGGAAGGGCAGTACCGCACGGCGGCGCTGCCGTTCCACCCGGCCGCGAACGTCGGCAGCCCCTTCGCCGGCCAGATGTTGATGGTGCGCTACGGGCCCATCGAGCAGAACGTCTCATTCCACGCCGCTCAGGTCGTCGAGCCGGACGGCAGTCCCCGCCGGGTACGGGTGACTCATGACGTGATGGACCTCATGTTCAGCGACGGCCAGACTCCGCTGCGCAGGGCGATCACCGCGGTCGTGCACGCGGTCCTTTCCAACCCGCGTAACCCGCAGCAGCTGCGCGAGGCGGTGGACCGGGCCGCCAAGGCGCAGAACCCAGCGGTGCCCCTCGCCGACTTCGTGGCCGCGGTCAAGGCGGTCATCGAGACGGCCGAGACCGTCGAGCCGACCGACATCTTCTCGCACGAGGCAATCGAGCGGTTGAAAAAGGTCGTCGCCGAGTTCGACGCGTGGGCGGGCGGTGCCCGGTGAATGCCCCCGACTCCCGGACGAGCCGAACCATGGAAGGGTTCGAATGGACCCCCGCTCAGCCCGTCCAGTTCCCCGGCCAGGTGGACGGATGGTGCGTCCGCAACGCGTTCTGCGACCTGCTCGGCTGGGCGCCGGACTCCGAGGAGGCCGACCACTTCATCGAGAGCCCGAAGAATTCCGACTTGCGGCGCCTGTGTGAGCACCTCGGGCTTGAATTCTTCGACCTGGCCGATCCTGCGCAGTGGAACAAGCTGATCACCACGATGGATCACCCGGGCATCGCGACGTTCTTCTTCCCGAGCATGGGCGGCGGCCACTCGGTCTACGTCCACCATGTGCACGCGCTGCTGCACCACTGGCCGACCCAGGACGGCCTGCCGCGCACCGACTTGCCGGTCATGAACTGGCCGCGGTTCGGCTGGCCGCTCGGCGGCGGCCACCTGCAGTTCGGTCCGCTCCTGCACACGGTCGTCCTGGACCCGCAGCAGCCGCCGCGGCCGGAGGTCCCGAATCCGTTCATCTAATAGCCCTTCAGGCGAAGCTCCCGGCGCGGGACTGCGGCAGGGTCGTGACCTCGCCCAGCCAAGCGGGACACTGGCGCCATGAACCAACTCGGGCGCTTAGAAGATCTGCGACCCGCTGCGCGCGTCGCACGCGCGGCAAGCGAACCGATGACTTTCGACTTCGAGTTCCTGGCCGCGAACATCATCTACCGGTTCACAGGCGAGCATGTCGTGCTCCAAGATGACGGCAGCGCCGACGCGATGCCCGACATCAGGATCGACTATGCCGACGGCCGGGTCGGCTATGTCGAGGTGTGGAAAGACCTCGACGGCCCCTACGCCGCGATGACGCGAGCACTCGCCGAAAACGGCTACCAGCTGCCCGCCGATGGACTCGGTCGCGTTTGGTTTCTTGAGGTCTCCAGCAGATTCCGGATGAGCAGCGCCATCCGCGACGTACCCGAGGTGCTCAAGGCGCTCACTGAAGAGGGAAACACCTTTACGATCATTGGCACAGCGGAAACCCTCCAGCGTCACCCCAGCCCCCATGTGCAGCGCGCGTTGGAGATGGGAATCGTCAGCCTGGCCTCTCGCCCGGCCAGCATGAACGAGCCGGAGGCTGTGCACCTCGGTCCTCAGGGCATCCGGGGACCCGCAGACGTGACCTGGGAACCATTCCTTGAGTGGATCGAGCAGACGCTCTCATCAACCGACCCGCACATGGCTGGAAACCGGAGGAAGCTGGCCGCGGCCGGCGGCGATGAGAGCCATGCGTTCCTCGGCCCGACGTACTCCAGCTCGTGGGCCGTATTCCATGCGCTCACCTACTGGTCCAACACATTGCCGCCCGCCCCACCGCGGCTACCACGCGAGATCACCCACGTTTGGCTTCTTAATCCGCAAACACCTGACCGTTGCTTGGCATGGCTCCCTGACCGTGGATGGATCGACCCCTCGATGCACTGGGCTGTCTCGTAGCGCTGAATGGCCGTCCACGTGCGTCGGGGAGAACGAGGGGCGACCACGCATCGATACGTCTTCAATGCCACTCCGATCTACGGCGGGAGAGTCTTGACCGCTACTCGCGTGGCGCGTTCGGCATGCTGCCATGCCATGTTGAGGCTGGTATTGAGCGTGGGTGAGCAGGTGCGCGCGTAGCGAATCCAGATCTTCTTCAGAGCCCTGAGTCTCAGGGGGTGTCCTGCGCTCTGGTAGGCAAGCCGAGCGAGTTCGGCCTGCTGATCAGTGGAGTTGAGGATCGTTGTCACGGCGGTGAGCATCGTGGCGGTCGAGAGGACGTCGCGCGGCGGTCTGTCGAAGGTTGAGCGGTACGGCGGTTCGTATCTGGTGATGGTGTCGGCGATCGCTGCGCCTACCACCGTGCCGATCTCGTCCCAGCGGTTGGACGGCAGGACGTTCAAGAACGTGGTGACCAGTGCGATGTCTGCGAAGTAGCGTGTCGCGTCGGACGGATCGCTCTCGGCCCGGAGGTGGTGGAGGATTCGCTGCTGGGCTTCGAGGTGGTTTCGGCCTGGTCGGATGGCGACGCTGTCGGGGAGCCGGTCGAGGCGGCTACCGCAGGGCTGGCTACCGTGTCCGTACTGTCCGCGGCGGGGAAGGCGGCACTGCGCGGGATGCAGCCCGCTGATGCTTGCGTTCGGTATCAGCAGGGGTGCGCCCAACTGTTCGGCATGGGGTGTCTGGCATTCCTCGGCGAGGAAGAGGCGGTGCGCGACGCAGGCGAAGGCGAGAGGCAGCCGCCACGCCTTCCTCCACGCGCCGCCGTATTGTCGTTGGATCTCGCTGCCGTTCCCGGCGAGACAGGAGGGGCAGCGGCGGGGAGTGGCGGCGTAGAGCCAGTAGCGCACGCCGTCGCCGTAGTAGGAGCGGTTCATGTGGTACGCCCCCGCGAGGGCGGTAGCGATGGGAGGGTATCTGTCCTCCCACTCGTTGAGTGTGAGCGCGCGGGCTTCCTCGCGGGTCAGGCGGGCCAAGATCGCGAGTTCGTCGACGTCCCCGGGAATCAGAAGCTTGCGGACCACCTGGGGGCCGAGGTTGTTCACCAGGCCGAGGCGCCTGGCGAGGGTGACCGGGGGCATGCACAGGTGGGCCGCGAGGCGCAGCAGGTACCCGCCGAGGTCCTCTTCCGGCAGCGGGTCGAGGCTGCGCCCGAACGGCCTAGACACCTGCCGCGTCCCGGTGTCCGTGGTCGTCGAAGACGGTGTTGCGTACGCGCCTGCGCGGCTTCGGCGGGACGGAGTCGGCCGGGATGTCGGGGACTTCGCCGGATTCCGGATCCAGGTCATCGAGGTCGCTCAGGCGGATGGAGACCCTCGCCATCAGGTCGGGGGTCAACTGCTCGACGCCGGTGGAGATCGCGACGGAGCACGCGTCCTCGATCAGTCTGTTGAGCAGGCCGACCACGCCCCTGGTGCGGCGAAACAGATACTCGGGCATCTCCCCGCTGGTCAGCATCCCGTCGATCTGACGCAGCAGCCGTAACTGGTCCTCGATCCCCGCGAGGTGTTCGAGGAACGCCGCGATGCCCGAGGGCGTGGAGTACTCGAACGGATCGAGCTCGACCACGTCGAAGCGCCGCTCGGTCTGGGTGGATGCCTGCGGGTTGAAGCTCTTGCCGTGCTTGGTCTCCGGGAAGATCCATTGGCCGGTGCGGGAGTCGTAGTAGGCGTCGCGCAGCAGGCCAGAGTGCGGGATGTCGACTCCGACCAGCACGAGCGTGACATCCAGGTCCATCACCTCGCGGATCAGATCGAGGGTGTCCTGGTCGTCCTCCCGGTGCAGCCGGAGCCTGGTGACGTCGTCGATGACCAGCGCGCTGGTGCGGTGTCCGCGCAGTGAATCGCGGGTGGCGCGCACCAGGTCGTGCAGCGTCTTGGGGTGCGGGTCGCCGAAGACGTCCAAGATGCTCTGGCACAACGCTTTGGGCCTGGAGCGCACCGGCAGCCGGCAGTAAGCCACCGGCACGAACTCGTCGCGGGTGCCAGGCGGGGGCTTGGCGTACATCTCGCCGCAGAGAGAGCGCCACAGCTCCTCGAAGACCGCTAGCGCGCGGCAGACGGTCTCGGTCTTGCCCTGCTTGCCGCCTCCGCTGACCATCAGCCCGTCCATCGTGCCCGGGTTCCACTTCACGGCGTTGTTCTGCAGCCGGCGCTGCATCAGCTCGGAGACCCGCGCGCTCATCGGGGTCTCCAGCAACCGCAGGTTCGCGTGCGTGGCGGTGCGGTGCAGGTCGTAGAGGGTCTGATGGCGCGCGCCAAGCCGGGCGTGCTCGCGCTCGGACAGGCGCGGCGCCGCGGTGAATCCGTCGAGTGTCGCGCGCCATAGCTGCCAGCCGTCCGAGCGAGTGCGGTCCGGGCGCGGTCCAGGCCGCAGGAACGGAATGACCTTCCCGTCGTACAGGGTGGCGAGGTCAGTCATCGCGCTCGTCTCCCTCGTCGCGGGCCAGCAGGAACACGTTGCGCTTGAGGTAACTGGACCCGAGGGGTGGAGGGGGCTTGGGCGTCGAGCGCACGACCGACTCGCGGCGGCGGCGGCGTTCCGCATCGAGCGCCTGCTGTGTTCGCCGGGCCCGTTCCGGCCAGCGCAGCGCAACGGCCTTCCCGACGTCGTCCTGCGCGTCAGCCGGTACCTCGCCTCCGGTCTTCGGCCGGTCGACTGCCGCCGCTGCCGCCTGGGCCTCTTCCCGGGCATGGTCACGGCGCTGGGCCGCGCTCATCTGGGTCGGCCACCGGTCGACCGGGACCGCAGAGCCGATCAGCTCCAGCAGGACCGGCAGCAGTTCGGCATCGGTCTTCGGCGTGAGCCCGCACGCTTTGGCCTTCTTCATCAGCTCCCGCACCCGGGCATCCCCGAAGGCTGGGGCGTTGCCGACCTCGGGCAGCCCGGTCCAGGGAAGCGTCTGCCAGGCGTGGGAGAGCGGGTCCTGGAAGTAGACCGCGCGCCGATCACGGGGGTCACGCCGGATCACCCACTCTCCGGCGTGCTTTCCACCGCGGGTCGAACGCTGTCCGCGGTAGTCGGCCAGCACCTTCGGGTCGTCGTACCAGAGACCCTTGATCTTCACGCCGCGCTTGGGGTCGATGCGCCCGACGTAGTGGACCGGCAGCAGTTCGTAGAACAACTCCGGGGAGGGGATGTTCATCGAGAATCCGGCCTGTGCGAACGAGGCAGCGAACAACGTGTTCGGGCTGTGCCGCCCGCCCGGATCCCAATGCGGGGAGCACTCGCCGAGGATCCTGTTTTGCCAGGTCCCGACGATCCAGGTGGCGATCACATGCTCCATCTCCGCGACCGTGAGCACCGCGTCGCCCTCGGGGTCCGCCCCGGCATCGGCCACGTCCACCCCGGTGTACCCGGTCAGCTTCTCGAACAGCAGCGATCTGATCACGCCGAACGCGCGCTCGCACGCCGCTTTATCAGTGGGCTTCAATACACGGGCCGGAAGGATGTTGCAACCGATCACGCGCTGGACCTCGACGAGGTGGTGGTTGCGATAGACCGGCCCGTGGTCCGTGGTGACCGTCTCCGGGGCGAAGAAGGGAAGGCCTGCGACCTGATATCCGGCGAAGTCGGCGACAACCGCGGCGGGAAGCCCCGGGTAGGGCCAGACCATCTCCTCGCCCCAGTCCGCGCGCATCGGCAGCGGCATCATCACGTCCCGCAGCAGCATCGCTACGTCCACGGAGGTGTCCGAGACCAGGGTCAAGCGGAACGCGGTGAGCGAGTGAGTGTAGACGTCCAAGGCGAGGGTCAAGTGGACCTTGACCGGGTCGCCGAACACCGTCTCACGCATCATCACCGGCAGCACCGTGGTGTCCAGCGCCACCACCTGGCCGGGCCGGTGCACCATCACGTGCCCGCCGGAAACCGGCAACTCGACCGAACGCGCGTAGCGCTGCCTGGCCCCGCTCGAGCCGAACCACTCCCGCCAGACCCTGCGCAGAGTGTCGTATCCCGGCACCGCGACGTCCTCGCCGAAACGCTCGCGCACATACTGCCGGATCTTTACGTCCACGGTGCGCATGCTCACCTTCGCTCCGTGCAGCGTCTCCTCGCGCACCGCGAGAATCGCCTCCCGGACCTGCGGGGTCAGGCTCGGGTGGCCGGTGCGCGGGCGCAGCCACCGCTCGTCTGCGCATCCGATCAGTCCGTAGCGGCGCCGGTCATTCTCCCACCGAATCAAGGTCCGATATCCGACTCGGTCCAGCCCGAGCAGCCTGGCCTGCTCTCGGTCCAGCGCCTGGAGTTCGGCGGCCTTCGCGCGCCGCCGCTCGGTCAACGTCGTCGCGTCAGGGTCGTACTCGGATTTCGGTTCGCCCGGACCCGGGCGCATCCGGTCCCCGCTGCGGAACCCGGTGGCCACTTCCAGCAGGTGCGCCATCCGCAATGCCGCCAGATCCCGCCGAGACGGATCCAAATCGCCAGGCACCGCGGGCTGCCGCCCCCGGCTTGCTCCGGCTGCCGCCGTCATCGAGGACGGATGGCAGTTCGGGTGGTTGGCCAGGAACCGAAAACTCACCTCGCGCCGGGCACCGCCATCCGCGACCAGCCGCACCCTCCCCAGATGCGGTTTGCGCCGCTCCACCGCCCACGCCACGCCGTCGATCATGAGCCCCGCGCCCGGCGACAGGTCCAGCACCGCCGCCCGGCTCACAGCATGCCTCCCGAAGCAGGCACGAGCATGGACCGATCGCCGAGCGGCTCGGAGAGATCCACCCCCAGCGCGCGCTGCCACAGCAAGTTGAGCAGTTGGGCCCGAGCCACCGGTTCGCAGCCGCTAGCGGCGGCCGCCTCCCCGAAGCGGCGTCGCCCGTCGCGGATCAGGTCAAGCAAGATCGGGCGCAGCCCAAGCGGGTCCGACAACGCCCGCCGCTGCGAGGAGATCGCGTCGAGAGCTGCAGGAACATGCTCACGCCAGCGGGCAGCGACCGTATACCGCCAACCGCAGGTCAATGAGGTCTCGGCAGCTGCGGCGAACTTCTCCAGGTCTACAGGCTTGATCAAACGCTCGGGGCGCACGTCGATCAGCCACACACCCTGACGCGTCACTGCGAGATAGTCCGGCGTGTGGCTGCGCTCACCGTCAGCCGCCCCGAACACGAGCTTCAGCGGCTGGGAGACCACATCGAGCACGTCGCCTGCGAAGTCCAGGGCCAGCAGCAGCCGCGCCTCCTGCATACTCTCGGCACCGTGCAGACGGCCTGTCGAAACCATGTATTGCAGCCCGGGACGATGCCGCTGGTTGCGGTTCCAGGAAAAGCCCCGGACCGGATCAACCGACACCATCGGCGCAAGCGCCAACTCCCGCACCGAGCAGAAACGCGATTCCCGACCCGACCTCCACTCCACCCGCCACCGCTCCGGCCAGCCGTCATCCAGACGAAGGCCGGCCGACCCCGCTTCGATAGAAACCGGCACCAGCAGGTCGGTCCACGCACACCGATGCGACCACACCGAAGCCCGGATTGCACGAAGCTCGGTAGCCCTCTGATCCGTGCGTCGACTCATATCCTCATGCAAGCACCGACCTAGCCCAATTGGTCCCAAAGTCACCAGATCAGGTGACAACTAGCCTGCAAACCCGCGACAAGTGACAACCGCACCGCCGGTTCAGTGACAAGCAGCGTGCCTCACCAGACCCAGCAGGCCAGGTCAGCCCCTCCCGCTGGTGACAACTACGGCGCCTCGCCACAGAACGGCGACAGGAGTGGCGACCTTTGGCCGACCATGTCGACCACCTTGAGAGCCAACTGGCGACGGCGCGCGCTCGAACATGCGAACACTGTCCCGGATTTTGACAACTGTCTCGGAGTTTGACAGTGGTGAGTCTCCGGGTCCGGTGCCGTAAGCAGCGGAGGCCAGTTCCTGCCCCCGCATGATCGGCGCGGGGGCAGGACGCAGACATCGGAGTTTGCGGTGTCTGTCAGGTGGCGGTGCCTGTCAGGAATCGGTCAGGCGCCGCGTAGAACGGCGCCGGTCTGTTCTGCGGCGAGGGTCACGGCGGCGTCGCGGGCCTGCGTGGCCTCGTCGACCGTGAGCGTCCGGTCGGCGGCCCGGAAGCGCAGCGAGAAGGCGAGCGACTTCTTTCCGGTGCCGATCCGCTCGCCCTGGTAGACGTCGAACAGCCGGATGGATTCGAGCAGGACGCCCGCTCCCCTGGTCAACGCGGCCTGCACCGCTTGTGACGGGACCTGCTCGTCGACGATGAGGGCGACGTCCTGGGTCGCGACCGGGAAGGTGGAGACGAGCGGGCCCTGGACCGGCAGGTCTCGCGCGGGCACCAGGGCGTCGAGGTCGAGTTCCATTGCGCTGGTGCGCGGCGGCAGGCCGAGCTCGGTCAGGACCTTGGGGTGCAGTTCGCCGGCGTGGCCGACGATCCGGCCGTCGACCAGCAGCCGGGCGCAGCGGCCGGGGTGCCAGGGCTCGTACTGAGCCTGCGTCACCCCCAGTTCCGCGCCGCAGGAACGCGCGACGGTACGGGCCGCTTTGACGGCATCGGCCCAGAGCGACGAGCTCGCGTCGGGCGCGGGTCGGCCGGGGCCCCACCAGCCAGCGCGTTCGCGTAGACCGGTCAGTACGACGGCGACGTGCGCGGGCTGGGCGGGCAGCGCGGCCTCAAGTGCGGCGAGCTGCTCATCGGTTGGGCGGTGCGCGGTGGACAGGCGCGGGGGCGGGGTCGCTCCCGGGCGCGGGAAGAACACCAGACCCGACTCGAAGAGGGCCACGTCGTTGAAGCCGCGGCCGAGGTTGCGCCGCAGCGTAGCCAGCAGGCCGGGCAGCAGCGTGGTGCGCATCTCCGGCTGCTCGTCGGACAGCGGGTTGAGCACACGCAGCGTCCGGCGGCGCGGGTCGTCCTCGGGCACCTGGAGCTGGTCGAGGTCCTTCTGACCGACAAACGGGTAGGAGAGCACTTCGACGTAGCCCGTGGCTGCGAGGTCCCGGCCGACGCGGCGGCGGATGCGCTGCTTGACGGTCAGACCGCGTCCGGCGGGCACGCGGGGCATGGTGGAGGGCACCCGCTCGTAACCCTCAAGCCGGATGACCTCTTCAGCCAAGTCGTTCGGGTCGGTCAGATCGGGACGCCATGATGGCGGGGTGACACGCAGCGAGTCGACGCCCTCGACGAAGCAGCCGATCTCCTGTAGGCGGCCGACCACCGTCTCTCGGGAGTAATCGAGCCCGGCGACACGGCCGGGCAGGGCAGCGTCGATCATGATCGGCTCCGCCGTCGCGGGACGCGTCGACTCGACGGTGACAGCCGAGTCGGGCTCGCCCTGGCCGAGCAGCACGAGCAGGTCCACGGTGCGCTGGACCGCGGCGGCGGCCGCGCTCGGGTCCACGCCGCGCTCGAAGCGGCGTGAGGCCTCGGAGGGCAGCTTGTGGCGGCGGGCGGAGCGGGCGATGGAAACCGGGTCGAAGTGCGCGCCTTCGATGAGCACGTCGGTCGTGGTCGGCTGGATCTCGGTGGCGGCGCCGCCCATCACTCCGGCCATGCCGATCGGGCCGGAGGAGTCGGTGATCAGCAGGTCCTCGGGGTCGAGCCTGCGGTGCGAGCCGTCGAGGGTCTCCAGCAGCTCGCCGGGCAGGGCGCGACGCACGGTGATGGGGCCGGTCAGCTTGTCGGCGGCATAGGCGTGCAGCGGCTGGCCGAGTTCGAGCATGACGTAGTTGGTGATGTCCACGATCAGCGAGATCGGGCGCATGCCGGCTAGCTGGATGCGCCGCTGCATCCAGAGCGGGGACGGGGAGAGCGGGTCGATCCCGCGCACTACGCGTGCGACGAACAGGTCGCAACCGGTCGGGTCGACCAGCCGCACGGGATGGCCGGTGCGGCTCGACGCCGGGGTGTCGAGCAGTGCCGGGTCACGCAGCGCGCTGCCGTAGGCGATGGCGGCCTCACGGGCGACGCCGCGCATGGACAGGCAGTAGCCGCGGTCGGGGGTGACCGCGATATCGAGCACTTCGTCGCGCACGCCGAGCAGCTCAACAGCGTCGGCGCCGACTTCGCACTCGTCGGGCAGCACGATGATGCCCGAGTGGTCGTCGCCGAGGCCGAGCTCGCGGGCCGAGCAGATCATGCCGTCGGAGACGTGACCGTAGGTGGACCGCGCGGTGATCTTGAACTCGCCGGGCAGCACCGCGCCGGGCAACGCGACGACGACCTTGTCGCCGGTGGCGAAGTTGCGCGCGCCGCAGATGATGCCGCGGGTGTCCCCCGGCGCGGGGCCGACCTGGACCTGGCAGAACCGGATCGGCTTCTTGAATCCGGTCAGTTCCTCGATCTCCAGCACGTGGCCGACCACCAGCGGGCCGGTCAGGCCGACGCCGGACTCGTGGACCGTCTCGACCTCAAGCCCGGCGCGCACCAAGCGCTCGGCGACCTCGCGACCGGTCGCGTCGGCGGGAAGTTCGACGTACTCCCGCAGCCAGGAAAGCGGTACGCGCATCAGATTTCCGTCCCGAAGGGGAGAGTGAAGCGGACATCGCCCTCGACGATGTCGTGCATGTCGGCGACCGAGTGGCGGAACATCAGGGTGCGTTCGAGGCCCATGCCGAAGGCGAAGCCGCTGTACCGGCCGGGGTCGACTCCGGCGGCGCGCAGCACCCGGGGGTTGACCACGCCGCAGCCGCCCCACTCGATCCAGCCCTCGGAGTTGCAGGTGCGGCAGGGCCGCTCCGGGTTGCCGACCGACTCGCCGCGGCAGACGAAGCAGCGCAGGTCCATCTCGGCGCTGGGCTCGGTGAACGGGAAGTAGCTGGGCCGCAGCCGGGTGCCGATGCCCTCGCCGAACATGAGGCTGGCGAAGTGGTCGAGAGTGCCCTTCATGTCGGCCATGGTGATGCCCTCGTCCACCGCAAGGCCCTCGATCTGGCCGAAGACGGGGGTGTGCGTCGCGTCGAGGGCGTCGCTGCGGAAGACGCGTCCCGGGCAGATCACGTACACCGGCAGCTTGCGGGTGAGCATGGAGCGGATCTGCACCGGCGAGGTGTGGGTGCGCAGGACCAGCGAGTCGGTGGCCTCGGTCGCGCCGGGGGTGTCGATGAAGAACGTGTCCTGGGTGGTGCGGGCCGGGTGGTCGGGGTGGATGTTGAGCGCGTCGAAGTTCATCCACTCGGACTCGACCTCGGGCCCCTCCGCGACCTCCCAGCCGATCGCGACGAAAGCGTCGGCGATGCGGTCCTGAAGGGTCGTCAGCGGGTGCCGGGCACCGCGCGGGGCCCGGTCCCAGGGCAGCGTCACGTCGACGCTCTCCTCGACCAGCACCCGGGCGTCGCGCTCGGCCTCCAGCTCGATCTGCCGGGCCGCGATCGCGGAGTTGACCGCGGCGCGGGCCTGGCCGACCCGCTTGCCCGCGTCGGCCTTCGCGGCGGGCGGCAGCGCGCCGATCTCCCGGTTGGCCAGGGCCAGCGGCGAGCGGTCGCCGGCGTGGGCGATCTTGGCCTCGTGCAGCGCCACGAGGTCGGCGGCGGCCGCGACGGCGGACAGGGCCTCGTCGCGGGCGCGCTCGACCTCCCCGGGCTTGAGCGCTTCGACTTCGACCGGGTCGAAGGTCTTGTTCGGTGCAGACATCCGATTGCTCTACTTCCGCTCTCCAGCGCCGTCGGGCGCGCTCGATCGGGACGTTGTGCGCTCAGGCAAGCTTAGGCGGTGGGCGACGTGCGTAATGCCCGGCACCTGATCGCCTGTGGATAACTCCGCTTCGACGGGCGGATTTTCGGCGGACAGACTCAGGTGGTGCCGCGCTCCTCGTTGGGAGCTGGCTCGACGAACGCCGGCTCAGTGAACACCGGCACGGTGAACCGGAATCGGGCGCCGCCGGAATCGGCGGTGCCGACGGTGATCGTGCCGCCGTGTGCCTCGATGATGCCCTTGACGATGTACAGGCCGAGGCCGGTGCCGCCACGCCGGTTGCCGCGCCAGAACCGGGTGAAGACGCGGCCGAGCATTTCCTGCGGGATGCCGGGGCCTTCGTCGTCCACGGTCACCGCGATCATGCCGGGCGCGCCATCCGTGTCCGGGTCGACGGTTTCAACCGTGATGCTGACATGGCCGTCACCGTGGCGTACCGCGTTCTCCAGCAGGTTAGCCAGCACCTGGCGCAGCTTGTCCGGGTCGGCGAACGCAGCGGGGGCAGAACTCGCCGCCACGACGAACCGGTCTTCGGAGTGCCCTGCCACGACTGTTCCGGCAACTGTTTCGCGGATCAGTTCCTCGACGTCGACGGCGTATCGCGCCAATTGGAGGCGTCTGGAGTCGATACGCGCGATGTCGAGCAGTTCCGCGATCAGACGGGTGACCCGATCGGCGTCCGCGTCGACGGTTTCAAGCATCAGCTTGCGCTGGTCGTCGGTGAAGCGCTCCCATTTGGCGAGCAGGGTCGCCGTGAAGCCTTTGACGCTGGTCAGCGGAGAGCGGAGCTCGTGCGCGACCGTAGCGATCAGGTCGGCGTGACGGCGCTCGGCACGTACACGGGCCGAGGTGTCACGCAGTCCGACGACGACGCGCCGCACGGTGCGCCCCTCACGCACGAAGCGGGCGGTGGCCAGTACGTCTCGGCCGCCGGGAAGCAGCAGATGCGTTTCGGGCTGTCCTGTGCGGATCGCCAGGCCGCCGTATGGGTCGGTACAGCGCCACCAGTTGCGGCCTTCGAGGTCTTCCAGGGGCAGGGCGTCGGCCAGGTGACGCCCGACGGCTGACGTCGCGTCGATCCCGGTGATCCGCACCGCGGCACGGTTGAACACGACGATCCGTGCATGCCGGTCGGCGATGACTACGCCGTCGGGAAGTTCGTCGTAGTCGGTGCCGAAGTTCTGCTCGTCAGTCGGGCGGGAGGGCGTTTGACGTATCGAGCGGCTGGCCGACGGCGCTCCGTTCCCGTGGCCGTTCCCATCACCGCTGCCGCTGCCGCTGCGGTTTTCGTCGCCTACTTCGGAGGCCGTCATCGACTCGGAATCGGCACTCTGGTCGACCGCGCTCGGTGCGTCCAACATTCCGCGCCCCTTTCCACGGATGGAACGGCTCGCCCCGAGTAAGGAACGTCGCCCGGTGGCTGTCGTGCCGGCTGCCAGTCGCCCGCAGCCTGCCGTCAAGCGGATTGGTCCATCTTTTTCTTGTTCAGGTCGCCATCATTGCCGTTCGCGCGCCGTTTCCGCCAGAGTCGCAGCCGATGCGACAGCTATGCGCCTGCGTATGCATTCGCACACGGCGTTTGCATCGTGCACTCCCCCTGCTCACGGCTGCGGGCTTCCGCCCGTCCGACGCTGCGCTCTTGCCGACGCGTATAGGCATACGGCCGCGGCCGTGGACAGGTTCAGGCTCTCGGCTTTGCCGTGGATCGGTACGCGCACGACCACGTCAGCCTGGTCGCGGATCGCGTCAGGCAGTCCCCAGGCCTCGTTGCCGAAAATCCAGCAGGACGGCGCGCGCAGCGCCCCGGAGTCGGCTTCGTCGTCGAGGTCGAGCGGCCCGGTGCCGTCGGCCGCCAGGATCCGCAGCCCGGCGGCCCGGCAGCGTTCCAGTGCCGCCCCGAGCGTGACGCCCACGACAATCGGGAGATGGAACAGCGACCCGGCGGAGGAACGCACGGCCTTGGGGTTGTACACGTCCACTGACTCGTCGCTGACGAGCACCGCGTCAGCTCCCGCAGCGTCGGCGGCACGGATCACGGAGCCGACGTTGCCGGGATCCCGAACGTGCGCGAGGAGCACGACAAGCCGCGCGGACGGACTGAGGGCGTCGGACAGCGTGGTATCGAGACGATGACATACCGCGACCATGCCCTGAGGGTGCACGGTATCGCTGAGTGAGGCAATGACCTCGTCGGTAGCGGGCAGCAGGTCTGCGCCCGCCGCGTACGCCGCCTCGATGATCTCGGGATGGCGGTCGGAGGCCGCGGCGCTGAAGTAGAGCTCTGCAATCCCACCGGGGTGCGCGGCCGCCTCGCGGACCGCCTGCGGCCCCTCGGCGAGGAAGAGCCCCTGCTTGGTCCGGAACGCGCGCGTGGCGAGCCGCCGTGCGGCCACCACCCGGGTCGAGCGGGCGGAGGTGATCGCGGGGCGGCCCGCCACGCGGGCGTCGGCGCCGGAGCGGGTCGGCCGGGGGCGCGCGGTCAGGCCGCGACCTTCGGGGCGTTCACGTCGGTCGGCAGCGCCTTCTGGGCGACCTCGACCAGCGCGGCGAACGCGGCGGCGTCGTTGACGGCCAAGTCGGCCAGGATCTTGCGGTCCACTTCGACGCCGGCGGCCTTGAGGCCCTGGATGAAGCGGTTGTAGGTGGTGCCGTTGGCGCGGGCCGCGGCGTTGATCCGCTGGATCCACAGCCGGCGGAAATCGCCCTTGCGCTTCTTGCGGTCCCGGTATGCGTACACCAGGGAGTGGGTGACCTGCTCCTTGGCCTTGCGGTACAGCCGCGAGCGCTGGCCGCGGTAACCGCTAGCCTGCTCCAGGATCGCGCGGCGCTTCTTCTGGGCGTTGACCGCCCGCTTGACGCGTGCCATGTCGTTCTCAACTCCTCGCGCGGGGCGCGCGGCGGATCATGCGCCGCCATTCCCCGCAGGTCGTCAGTGGTCTGTCGGTAGCTACCGTGTGCGGGGCTGGATCACTTACCGAGCAGCCGCTTGATCTTCTTCGTGTCCGCGGGGGACACCTCGACCTCGCCGGTCACCCGACGGGTGTAGGTGGACGGCTTGCGCTCGAACAGGTGCACCTTGCCCGTCTGACCGCGCATGACCTTCCCGGAGCCGGTGAGGCGGAACCGCTTCTTGGCACCGCTGTGGGTCTTGTTCTTCGGCATGGCAGCCGTTCTCCTCATTCCTCTTTCAGCGCGTACGCGAGTACGCGGGGGCGGCGGTCGGACCGCCGCCAGCCCGTGTTTCTCCTGCCGGTCCGGCTACTGCCCGGCCGGGTCCTGCACTACGGTGTCCTGCGCTTCGGCGTCGTGCTCAACAGCCTCGTGGACTGCGACGTCGTGTGCGGACGTGTCGTTCTGGGCCAGCACGTCGTCCGCGGCGCCGCTCTCGGCCACGTCCGGCCCGTCGGCGGAGTCCTCGCGGTCGCGGACGCGCGAGCCGGACTCGGCCTTGGCCGCCTTGGCGGCGCGGGCCTCGGCCATCGCCTCGACCTTCTTCTTGCGCGGACCCAGGACCATGATCATGTTGCGCCCGTCCTGCTTGGGCGCGAACTCCACGAAGCCGAGGTCCTCGACGTCCGAGGCGAGCCGGTCGAGCAGGCGCCGGCCGAGCTCGGGCCGGGACTGCTCGCGGCCGCGGAACATGATCGTGATCTTGACCTTGTCCCCGGCGTTGAGGAACCGCACCACGTGACCCTTCTTGGTCTCGTAGTCGTGCGGGTCGATCTTCGGCCGGAGCTTCATCTCCTTGATGATCGTGTGTGCCTGGTTCTTGCGCGCCTCGCGGGCCTTCATCGCGGACTCGTACTTGTACTTGCCGTAGTCCATGAGCTTGGCCACCGGCGGGCGGCCGGTCGGCACGATCTCGACCAGGTCGAGGTCGGCCTCCTGGGCCAGCCGCAGGGCGTCCTGGATCGCCACGATCCCGACCTGCTGGCCGTCCGGGCCGACCAGGCGCACTTCGGGCACCCGGATCCGGTCGTTAATACGGGGTTCGGCGCTGATGGGGCCTCCTAGGTTCATGCCGGTCGGTACGGCGAGCCGTTTGCCGTCCGACCGTGTGGCGGTACGGTTTGGGAGCCCGCACCGCCGTGATCGACTCCAGGGTTCGCGGGTAAGCGACCCGAACCGGCAAACAAAAGAGCTCCGCATGTATTCCATGCAGAGCTCCACCTACCGGGACGCCCGCTCTCGCGAGGCGTCGCATGACAGAACGTCCTGAGACGATCGATCGTGCCGGGACCGTTACCCGTCGACCGCTTGGTCGATCGGGTGGGAGGTGGGCCCTCCACTTGCGAACCGTCCACGCGCATAGCGCGTTGACAGTTGGTCGCTGTTACTCAATGTATCACGTGCTGAGGCGCCGCCCGATGGGGCGATCGGTGGCGTGGAGCCATACGACCACGTGCGTTATGGCGCTGCGACGATCGAGAGGCCGTCGCCGAGCCGGTCACGCAGCAACGCGTCCCCTGAGATCGCTTCGGCGACCGATCGCAACGGTTCGCTGAGAGCCTGCGGATCGGTGCCCGGCTTGAACCCCAGTTCCAGCACGGCTCCGTCGGCGAAGGCGCCGATACGGGCGCTTTCGAGTACGTTGGCGACCTCGGGCACGGAACGCAGGACGACGAGCAGCGCGGTGACGACGTCCGGATCAGAGTCCGGCGAAGCCGGCACGCGTCCATCGGCGAAAGCGCGCAACGCGGCGCCGGTGAGTTCGAACTGCTCGGCGGTGCCCAAGTCGACCAGCAGCACCTCTGCCTGCTCTTGAAGCGCCGCTGCCGCCGCTTTCTCGATCGAGACCGGCACCGGGCGGACCGCGGGGAATCCGGCAGTCGCGCCCCAGACGCCGAGCTTGTCCGCGGAGGTGAACACCGGCACGGCCTTGGCACCGTCCGCGGCCACCAGAGTGACCAGGGCCATCTCGCTGTCCTTGTCCCGGCGCAGTTCGGTGCCGCCCACGCCGGTTCCGGCCTGCTCGCTCTCACCGAGGATCGCCACGATCGGCGCGAGCACCCGCCTACCGGCGAGCAGCGGATACAGGGCGTACCGGTCGAGCTCGCCACGCTGGTGCGCGGCGAGCGCCTCCGTCAACATCGCGTCAGCTGACCCGTCGTCATCTTCGAATCCGGTCGGTTGAAGCGTGCGCCCACGGAAGTCAGTCACCCGATGAGCTTAGCCGCACGTCGAGCGCCCTTAGCCACTTGCTCGCTCGGCTCAACCGTTCAGCCGCTCAGGCAGTCGGCGGCGGCTGTGTTCCTTCGGGCGGTAGTGGGTTCTCGGGCGGCGCTGGACTCTCGTGTGACGACGGCGTACCGGCTGAATGGGTTGTCGGAGGCTGCGGCTGAGGCCACGCGCCCGGATAAGACGAGTAGAACGCCGGGTACGACGCGGGCGGCGGTGACATGTTGGCCAGAGCCCGGCGGCGGGCCCGTCGCAGCAGGATGAACGCGATCACGATCGCGGCGAGGAGCAGGACGGCCCCACCGACGATGGCGCGCGGCAGTGCGCCGAAGGACGGTATGGGCTCGGTGACGACCATGGCCTGTCCGTAGCCGAAGTGGCCGCTGGACGGTCCGGTGTTACCTGCCACGGGCGTTTGCGCGACGTCCTTGGTCTTAGTCGCGGCCTCCACCGCGGCGACCGGGTCGATGATGCCGAAGCCGATTTCGTCGTCGCGTCCGCCTGCGGGCTTGTCACGGGCGGTCTGTTCGATGATGTCGCGCACCTGGGTCGGGCTCAGCCCGCGATTCTTGGACTTGACCAGCGCGGCGAGTCCGGCGACGTACGCAGTGGCCTGGCTAGTGCCGTCGCCGAGCAGGTATTCGTCGTCACTGGCGGCGGCGTCGCACGGCAGGTTGACGCCGGGAGCGGCGACCGACACGTCCCAACTGGTGGTGGAGAAGGCGGCGTGGCGCCCGGAGGAGTCCACGGCGGCGACGCTGATCACGCCGCGTTCCGCGCCGGGGAACTGGATCGCGTTGCCCTTGTCGGCCGAGTTGCCGGCGGCGACCACGACCACGACGTTGTGGTCGAGCGCGTAACGGATCGCGTCGGCCTCGGGCGTCGCGTCGGTAGACGCACCGGCGTCGTTGCCACCGAGCGACATCGATATGACCTGCGCACCGTGGTCCACCGCGTAGCGGATGCCGTCTGAGATCGGCGTTTGGCTCGTGGTGGGCTGGTCGATGTCGGGCGCGTCGTCGTCGCGGATGACCCGGATCGACAGCACGTGCGCTCTCGGCGCGATGCCCAGCATCCCGTCCTCGCCGCCGCGTCCGTGGCCGGCGATGATCGAGGCCATACATGTGCCGTGCTCGCCCCAGCCGACCTGACCGGGCTGCTCGATGCCTCCGGCGTAGTCGGGGCCGGTCGTGACCTGAGCCGTCAGATCCACGCGCTCGCCCATCACGCCCGAGTCGAGCACCGCGACTGTGACGCCCGAGCCGGTGCTGATGCGGTTGGCTTCGCTGATGTTGAGGAAGGCGAGCGGCCATTCCTTGGCGCGGATGTCGTCGGCGTGTGCGGGAGCGGCAGCAAGGGACCACGCGGCGGCGCAGCCGAGCACGGTGGCTGCGGAGGCGAGGCGGCGCGCGCCGACGTGATGTCCCTTGACTTGCCTGACGAAGCCGTATCCCTTGACACCGCGTCCCCTGACACGGCGCCTGCCGGTGGCCGGCTGACGGCTGGCCGACAGCCGGGTCATGACGCGCCGCCTTGAGCCGCCTGGATCTTGTTGGCGAGGAGGTCCTGGAGTGCCGCGGGCAGGTCTCCGGCGACCTGCACCGCCGGGGAACTGGAGCTGACGGCCGAGCCCGAGCCTGCCGCTATCGCCGCGGCGGTGGGGCCGGTGCGTCCGTCGGTGAATCCTGCGACGGCGTAGACCAAATAGGTGCCGTCAACGGAGAGCTGAGACTGCCAAGCCACTCGTTGCTTGTCGCTGAAACCGCTGGCAACGGTGCCCGGCACGGCGTAGACGTGCGGCATCATCGCGGCCTTAGTCGCGTTCACGTCGCCGCTCCAGGCTTGGAACAGGCGCAGTCGTTCGGGAACGGTGCCGCTGAGTACGACGATGCCGACGGTGGCGGTCACGGTCTGGGTGCGATCCGCATAAGTCGCGGTCAGCACATGCACGCACTTGGTCGCGGCGAGTTCGGCGGTGAACGCATCGGGCAGCGACGCACACGAGTCGTCGGGCTGTATGCCAAGCCTTATGTAGGACTCGGTTCCCTCGCGAGTGATCGTCGGGGGCAGCAGCTGGTTGACCGGGGTGGTACGCCAGATAGCGCGTGCGGCGGCGTCCTGGGCCGCGCTACCCGTCGTGGGCCGGGTAGTGGTCCCACTGCTGGACCTGGCCATCGCGAGCCCTCCCGCAACGGCACTACCAGCGACCACGATGATCGCCAAGGCAGCGGCTATGGCACGCAGCGGAATACGTGGCCGGGGAGTCGGCGGCGGTATGGCGCCCCAGCCGTAGAAGGGCGGCTGCTGAGGCGGCGACTGCGGGTAGGGCGACGGCGACGGGTAAGGCGTTTGGGCGTATGCCTGCTGAGGCGCTGTCGGCTGTGCATATTGGCCCTGGGCATATGGGTCATACGGGGGTTGCTGCGGGTACGCCGGAGGGGGGTATGACTGCGGCTGATCGGGCTGCTGACCAGGCGTTCCGGGCACCTCAGCGGATGCGGGCTGTGTCGATGCGGGCTGTGTCGATGCGGATTGGGTCGATGCGGATTGGGTCGACGCAAACTGCATTGGAGCCTGCTGTGCTCTCGGAGCCTGAAGTTCCGATGGCGTGACGACGGCCTCCGTCACGTCCAGCTCTGTGACACCATCCCGCGTTACCTGCACATCGGCGACCCCTGTCACGTCCATGCGGGGTACTTCGACCGGTTCCTCCCCAGGCGGTTGCGCCCCCCAGGGTGACCCCGGGTCGTTCACGGCCATGGTCTCCCCCACCTCTTCCGTTCCCCCGCAGTGCTGGCCGGTGGCTTTGATCAGGTTGAACCTTAGTCCACCCATCGGGTGGCCGACACTGGGGCGACGGGGCTTCGGACGAAGGTCACCAGGTCGAGACCTATCCGGGATCTAATCGGGCTTAACCGGGCGACTGGGGTATGGAAGGGTTCGCAGTGTGAGCGACCTGGACCGCCTGAACCACGCCACCGCGCACATGGACCCGCCGCTGGCGGTCGTCGATGTGGCAGCGCTGCGGCACAACGCGGGCGAGCTGGTCAGACGGGCCGCGGGCAAGCGGATCAGGGTCGCGTCGAAGTCCTTGCGCAGCCGCGAGGTCCTGCGCGCGGTGCTCGCCCTCGACGGCTTCTCCGGCGTGCTCGCGTTCACCCTTCCGGAGGCGCTGTGGCTCGCAGGGTCAGGGTTCGATGACGTTCTGGTCGCATACCCCACCGTTGATCGCGCGGCGCTGCGACGGCTGGCCGCGGACTCGCGCGCGGCCGATGCGGTCACGGTGATGATCGACTCGGTCGAACACCTGGACCTCATCGAGAAGGCGACCGCCGAAGTCGCGGAGGCTTCCCCCATCCGGGTGTGCGTGGACATCGACACCTCATGGCGACCGATGGGGGGCCGGATGCGCGTGGGTGCGCGCCGGTCCTCGCTGCACTCCCCCGCCGCGGTCGCCGCAGTGGCCCGGGAAGCGGCGGACCGGCACGGATTCCGGCTGGTCGGGCTGATGGCATACGAAGCGCAGATCGCGGGCGTGCCCGACGCGCCGCCGGGGCGGCCCGGGCGTGCGCTGGCAGTACGCGCGATGCAGCACGGCAGCGGTGCGGAACTGGCCGAACGGCGTGCGGCGATCGTCGCGGCGGTGAAGGAGATCGCGCAGCTTGAGTTCGTCAACGGTGGCGGTACCGGATCGATCGAACGTACGGCGGCCGAGGACGCGGTAACGGAAATCGGCGCCGGTTCGGGCCTGTTCCTGCCACGGCTGTTCGACGGCCATCGCAAGGTGACCGGACGTCCGGCCGCGTTGTTCGCGTTACCTGTCGTTCGGCGCCCTGGGCCGGGGGTGGTCACGGTTCTCGGCGGCGGATACGTGGCGTCGGGCGTTCCTGGGAACGATCGGCTACCACAGCCCTACCTGCCGGGTGGCCTGCGCTATGACGCACAGGAGGGCGCCGGTGAGGTGCAGACGCCGCTGCTTGGCGCGGTGGCGGACAACCTCGTCGTCGGCGACCGCGTGTGGTTCCGGCACGCCAAGGCCGGTGAGCTGTGTGAACGCTTCGCCGAGCTGCACTTCGTGCAGGGCGACACGGTTACCGCGACGGTGCCGACATACCGCGGCGAGGGACGCACGTTCCTGTAGGTGGCGTGTGGGAAGCTGATCCGGTGGCTGACCGGTTGATGCTCCTGGACACTCCGACGCTCTACTTCAGGGCGTACTTCGGCGTACCCGAGTCGATCACGGCGCCTGACGGTATGCCGATCAACGCGGTACGCGGGACGCTGGACTTCATCTCGACGCTGGTCACCGCGTATCGACCGGATCGGCTCATCGCGTGTTTCGACGCGGATTGGCGGCCGGCGTTCCGGGTGGAGGCGATCCCGTCGTACAAGGCGCACCGGGTGCTCGATGCCGGGCAGGCGACCAGCAAAGCCACAGACGCAGCGGTCACAAGCTCGGGCGCGGCCGTCGAGAGTCTCGACCTGCCGCATGTCGCGGAGCGACCGGTGAGCGCGTCGGTCGAAGTCGTGCCCGACACGCTAAGCCCGCAGGTGCCTGTGCTTGAGGCCGTGCTGGAGGCGTTCGGGATCGCACGCGGCTGGGCCGAGCAGTTCGAGGCCGACGACGCCATCGCGGCGTACGCCGCACTCCACGATGGGCCGGTGGACGTGGTCACCGGGGAACGGGAGACACCAGATTACCAACACGTGCGCGTGCAGGTCGTCACGGGTGATAGGGACCTATTCCAGCTGGTAGACGACGCGTCCGGGGTCCAGGTCCTGAACATCGCCAAGGGCGTGGCCAAGCTGGAGGTCATGGACGACGCCGCGATCCAGGCGAAGTACAACCTGCCCGGCGGCAGGGCCTACGCCGACTTCGCGGTGCTCCGCGGGGACCCGAGCGACGGCCTGCCCGGGGTGTCCGGGATCGGTGAGAAGACCGCCGCCGCCCTGATCTACGAATACAGCTCCCTGGCCGGACTACTGGCCGCCGTCAAGGACCCGGCCTCCACGCTTAAGCCAGCCGTGCGCAAGAAGCTGGACGCCGCCCGCGACTACCTCACCGTCGCACCCGACGTCGTCCGAGTCCGCGCCGACGCCCCCGTCACCAAAGTCGACTCCACCCTGCCCACCACCCCAGCCCACCCAGATCAACTGGAGGAGCTCGCCGAGCGCTACAGACTGGCCAGCCCGATCAAACGTCTCACCAAGGCGCTGGCTGCCTCGAGGACTCCCGCTTAGACAGAACGAGAGGGCCAGCCTTGCCGGAGAGCCGCCACAAGTACCTGTACGAACGCCCGGAGGATCACGACTTCCAGCAACTGGTTGTCGCCAGTACGGCCAAGCCGAAGACAGGAACGTTCGACAAGCTCAACGCGAAACTCGATGGCCGCGGTCTACAGCTGACGTCAATTCGGCTATGGCAGTGCGAAATCGACGTCTCCAGTCACGGAGGAGTCGCCTGCAACGCCTGCACAGGCCCCCCGGCTGCGCAAGAGCCGCTGGGATCAGCCAAGACCATATAGCCTACTGCCTCGGCCCCTCCACCCATGGTCATGGTCAGCCTGACGGCTTGGCCGAACCACTGGATCACGTTCGATGTCAAAATTCGACTATGAGTCTGCCGACCGGATCGCCTGGCGCCCCGCTCTCCGCCGCGGACGCCTTCGACGTCCCCGTCTTCGTACGGCGGAGCTCGCCACTTGCTCCCGGTCCCAATCCGACGAAGTGGGAGGTCGGGCACGCGGCCACGCCGTGGCCTGCCGCATCCGCTGTGCCTGCTGACGGGGCCTATCTCGTCACGACCACTTGGCGCGACGTGCTCAAGGCTGCGGTCATGGTGGGGCGCGACATCGCGCCCTGGCTTGCGAAGACTCCTGAACTGGCCCGTCGGGAGATCATCGCGCGGCGCTATCCCCTCGCGGCCTACCTGGTGCGCCGGCCGTCTGCCATCGCGCAGGCCGGTGTGGCCCGCGAAATCGTCCCCAGCGTGATCTACCTGCACGCGACCGAGAGTTCGATGCGGTCCGCGTTCGGCTACCACGTCGGCATGACGATGGCAGAGTGGGCGTGCCGTGGCCTGATGGGCCTTGGCCGAACCATGCACGCCGAGAACGGAATCCCGACCGGCGCGACGAGCGAGGGGTGGGAGAAGTCGAAGAGCCTGCCCGACCTGTTCGGCACGCATCCCTCCACGGGAAAGGTCTGGCTCGTGGAAGCCAAGGGCAGCCGCTGGCTGAGCAGCCCCGCCCGGCACAAAGGGGCGAAGCAACTGCAGGTCGGCAGCCTCATGCCGGTGGGCCACAGCAAGGTGCTGTGTGCCACGGGCCTGGAGCGGCGGCTGCATATGGCGATCGACGTCGAAAACAGCCCTGTCCAGGGCGCTACCGCACCTGACGACGCAAGCCCCGACGATGCAGACTCGTATGCGGCGGAGGGCCGCCTGCTCGAGGAGAACGACGCGGCGCTGCTCGCGCTCGCACGGTCCGAGCTGCTCACCTACCTCGCGCTCTCGTCGCTTTCACCCGACAGCCTGAGTCTCGTTGCGGTGGCGAGCCCTCCGACCGAGCGGCGCCAGCCCGGTCTGGCGAGACTGCTGGAGGAGGATAGCCAGACGCGAGAGGTGCGCACCCGTCTCGGTCCGGACGCGTCAGGACAGCAGATCAGGTCGAGCGACGGCGACGACATGCTGGTGGGTGCGATCCCTGGCACGGACCTGCTGCTCGGCATGTCCCGAAGGCTCTTCAACGCTTGTCGGTCCCTCGCCGCGGCGGAGGCCGAACTCGTCCAGGAATCGGCTGCGGCCATCTACCCGCAGACTTCGTACCTACAGTTGCGGGAACTGGCCTCGGCCACTGAGGACGAGGCTGTCCGCTGGCACGAGCAACTACGGCCACTGCGCGACACGCGACTGCCTAAACTGCGACGAACCACGCGCGAAGGCTTCGCACGCGGGTCCGAAACCGACTGGGACGAGTTGATCGGCGGTACCCCGAGGTTCGCGATCCCAGCGGACGAGGGATACCTCGAAGCAGCCACGGCCGATACCTACCTGGCCGTACGCGCCGAATCCATCGGACGCGACGGCGATTGATGCCTCGTCCAGTACACCTGGGTAGCGACCGCAGGATCGAATCTTCCGTCGAACCAACTCGACGGCCGGAGAGGGGCCGGCGCCCCGATGCAGGGTCGGGGCCGCGGCTCGTCTGGCACGCCCCGGAACGCTACGGTAAATCAGTGCGATGTCTTCTGATTGCCCCGCTAGAAGCGAACACCGACGAACTCATCGACGTGCTCGCTGCGAACAACGCGGAGACCGAGCGGTCATTCGACGTCGGCGCCGGCGTGGGCCTCGCGCGGGCAGACCTGGCTCAGTTCGACTTTGTCCTGGCGCTTCTGCCCGACCATCTGGGTGCGCCTTCGGCCGCCACCGCGGCGATCTACGTGGAGATCGGCGTCGTCGCCGGGCGGGGTCTGCCCGTTCTGGTACTCACCGCACCTGACAGTCCCGCGCCTGCTACTCTCGCCGGTCTCACCAGTGTGACCGCGAGCCTCGACAACGTAGACGCGCTACGCCTGCACGTAGGCCTCTTCCTGCGAACCCTGGCCTCCGAGCCACGAACCGCGGCGCACCGAGCCCAACCAGTCGGCGACACGCTCGCCGCCGCCACTCGGACACGTCTCGAACACCTCCGGCGACCGGATCCCGACCCCAGGAAGCCCTTCGACTTCGAGGACATCGCGCTGGACCTGCTACGTGGATCCGGCGCACTCGTCGAACAGCGCAGCTTCGCCGGAGGCGACACCGGGGTCGACGCGGCGGCATTCATCGAAGGCACCGAGGAGCAGCTCGGAACCTTGGTCGTTCAATGCAAATGGAGCAGTACCCGGCCGCGGCTCGACTCGTGGATCACGTCCCGAGACCGCCTCTCGGACTACGTGCTCCAGTCGCCCCGAGCCTTCGGCCTCTTCATCTACGGCACCGCCGACGCCTCGGAGGTCAAGATCCCCCGACCAACCTCGTCTTCACCGTGAGCATCGACCAGCTTGTCGCCGGCCTCGCAGACCGCTCCCTTCCCGACCTGCTGATCCAGGCGCGCAACCGCCTGGTCCACCAGGGGTAGCCATGGGTTTTGACCGAGCCAGCATCCATCGCCACCTGAAGGCCGCCGCCGCCCAAGACACCGACGAGCAGGGCAAAGCCTACGAGGCCCTGGCTGTTCACCTGTTCGAATCCGTGCCCGGCTGCCTCGTCGAACCCAACGTCCTGGGCGTGTTCAAAACCGAACAGATCGACGTCGCCGTAGGCGTCACCCTGGCCGAAGGCGGCTTCGCCCTACTGCCCGAGGTCGTACTCGTCGAGTGCAAAGACTGGGTCAGAGGAGTCGACAGCAGCACCCTCGGATACTTCATCAACATCCTGCAAAGCAGGGCGGTCAAGCTCGGCATCCTCATCGCCGCGAACGGCATCACCGGCAAGCCAGACGAGTTCACCAACGCCCACGCCCTCGGCCTGAGCGCCCTGACCAGGGGCATCAAGATCGTCGTACTGACCACCGACGACATCAGCTCCCTCACGTGCTACCAGGACCTCGTCGAACTGAT
Organism: Actinocrinis sp.; assembly: GCF_035946395.1. Lineage (NCBI taxonomy): Bacteria > Bacillati > Actinomycetota > Actinomycetes > Catenulisporales > Actinospicaceae > Actinocrinis > Actinocrinis sp. The sequence goes on along the minus strand of NZ_DASYZI010000215.1, from coordinate 4,156 downwards.
CCACCGCCGATACCTGCGCGCCGTGGCCTCTGGCGGCATCGGCGTGCCATAGTGCGTCAGCGCCATCGTTGATGGCGACCCGGGCGCTTCGCAGTTATCGAGCGCTCCGGCGTCGTTCGCCCGACCCCTGCCGCATGAGCCATCCTTCTTCTATGGACAGCCCTCGAGCCGACGAGCAGCCGGGTCCCACTCCCCCGGAACGTGACGTCTCTCGCGTCACGCGCCTGGACATCCTCGACTACCTGCGCACCGCCGCGGCCTCGTGGCACGGGCGGCTCGGAGAGATCGAATTCCTCGACGGCCTGTACGACCTGGATGCGCTCGCCTCGACCGACAGCCGGTACGCCACGGCCCGCCAGGACATCCGCCAGCATCGTGTGAACAACTGCGACGGGAAGGAGGATTGGGTCTTCGACGATCCGCGCTTCGGCCTGCTCGACGGACCCGACGACGTCCTGATGGCGTTCCTGGCCCGGATGCTGCACCCCGAAGTCCAGCCGGACGTGGACGCGGCCGCGCGTCTGGCTGAAGACCTCAACCGCTTCCTCGCGCCCGACGGATGGGCGCTGCGCGCCGACCGGTTCCTCTCCGGCCGGCCGGTCTACGCCCCCGTGACGGTTCCCAAGAACCTCCTGCCCGCGATCGCGCTGCCTCTCGGCCACGACGACGCAGGCAAACTCGAGATGGTCCTCGGTCTCACCCACCACCTCCTTGATGCCGACGGCCAGGGGCGAGCCTGCGAGCTCGTGCGCGCCTCAAAGCTTTCACTACGCCAAGACGGCGCGTACTACCACCCGATACCCGGCGACAACTGGACGGAGTCCACCTACGAAGCGGTCCTGACGATCGGCCCGGGGCTCGTCGCCGAGTTCACGCAGGAGCTGCAGGACTACGTCTGGGGACACCTGGGCGCCGTGCTGACCCAGCTTGATCGGGGCGATGTCCAGTCGATGGTGGTCGAAGGGGCACTGCCGCCGCTTCCGGCGGTCGATCACCAGTGGCGGGAACCTGCGGCGCCACCTCCAACCAATCAAGCACGGCGCGAGCGAGCCGCGAACGAAGGCTACCCCGTCCAGGACGGCCTGGTCTTCGGCAGTCGTGCCGAGCTCGTCGCCTACGAGGTCCTCACGGAACTCCAGCGCGAGTGCCAGCCCCAGAACGCCATCGCCATCATGCCGCTGGCGTCCGTCAGGCTCCGCGACGCCGGGGTACGCAGCCCCGATTTCACAGTGCTGGGCAACGGACGGGCTGTGATCATCGAGGTCGACGGCCCACACCACTACGGGCCCACCCGCAAGGCCGACGACGAGGACCGCGATCGGCACTGGATCCGCTGCGGCGTACCCACCCTCCGCATCGCGGCCCACCATACCGAAGACCCCGCTAGCCTCAAGGCGCGCCTGCGGGAAGACCTCGGGCGCACCATCTTCCAGCGCCGCTAGAAGCGCGAACTCCTCGGCCACGAGAGCGCCGGGCATGGCTTGGTCAGCCAGTTGCCCCTAACGTAAGGTCTCCGACGGATCCTGGCAGTCGAGAGCTTTCAGGACGTTCCGGCGTCTAGCTCAGCGGAAATCAAGGAAGTGAGGATCGATCGGAGTGCGGCAAAGGGAAGCGGGGCGCTCTTCTTGGGCGCGCCGTCGGCGTGGACTGATGGATCGGTCTCGTGCTTGCGTGTACTCATCGGTGTTAGATAGGTGACTTCGCTCTCACCCGTGTGCACGAATTGTGACCGGAGTCTGTAGCTCTCTTTAAGGCACGCCTTGAGCGTCCGACGGTCGGTCGGAACCGATTCCGAGAAGTGGTACCGCGACTGTTCATACCCGGGGAGGTGTCCACCCCTTCCGTCGCCGACGTAGATCCAGTCGAAGTGCTCGTCGGTCCAGAACGACTCAGGCAGTCTTGTACTGGCGTACTCCCCGAATGTCTCCGCCAGCCGCATGTGCTGATCTTTCATCAGCCGCGCCCGAAGCATCTCCGCCTGGTCCGCAGAAAGGTCCGCTTCTGCCATGAAGCGATCCCATCGCCCGGCCATGTCCCACGCGGACCACTCGTGAGGTGGGTTACCGAACTCCCTCGACAAGGCCTCGATCCCCGCGACAATCGACATATAGGCTGATGTCGGAGATACGGGTGCGAGGACACACGCACCGTAATGCAACTGGAGCGCCGCGAGGACGACACGTGCTGAATCCTCGTCCAGGTGCGTGATGCGATCCACGAGTTCATTCAGCTTCTCGATGAGATCGCCACCGGAGGGTGCTTCCAACCGCTTGTCGCTCATATGCCCAAGCGACATGAAGATCGTCTCACCGCCTTGATCTGTGACGGGCCATTCTTCGAACGCCTCGATCCGATGGCCAGCCGCGAAGGTCAGGAGGCTACCGAAGGCGGCCGTCAGTTCTGCCGTCCACAGTACGTGCTCGATGTGTTCCGGCGTCACGGGTACGCCGACCACGTGCAGAACCTCCGGGCCATGGCCTGGTCGCTGAACTGCTTCGAGGGGCGCCAGCATGATCAGCCCACGACTTGAGTGCCGGTCGAGGCCTGGGATCGCCACACGGCGCCAGAGGATCCTGGCCCTCTCGTCGCGAGGAGATTCAATGTCCTCAATCGATGCTCGCCACTCTCGCAAGATGTTCACGACGGGAGTATCGTGCCGCCTCAGTCGAGCGCGCACCCACTTTATGCCTATCGCACGACCTGGGCGACACGGTGAGACGATCGACTCACCCGCTTTATCGGGACCCCCCGGGGCATAAACGTCCGCTGCGCCACATGGCACCCGTCTGCGGTCAGGGGCCATGGGCCGCTCGCTGAACCACCCACGTGCGCGTCAGGCCGTTTCTCCACCCGATCCGCCACAGTCACTTTGCTGGCCTGCCGCGTTCATCTTGCCGACTATGCCATATCTATCAATTGCCATCATGCTGCGCTTTGAGCATAATGGCTCTGACGACGAAGTCAGACATGGAGAATCAGAACACCTATAATTTGACCAGCAAATCCCGGGACCGGGAGACACCAGATTACCAACACGTACGAGTGCAGGTCGTCACGGGTGACAGGGACCTATTCCAGCTGGTGGACGACGCGTCAGGGGTCCAGGTCCTCAACATCGCCAAGGGCGTGGCCAAACTGGAGATCATGGACGACGCCACGATCCAGGCGAAGTACAACCTACCCGGCGGCCGTGCCTACGCCGACTTCGCCGTGCTCCGCGGCGACCCGAGCGACGGCCTACCCGGCGTTGCCGGTATCGGCGAGAAGACCGCCGCCGCCCTGATCAACGAGCACGGCTCCCTGGTCGGCCTGCTCGCCGCCGTCAAGGACCCGGCCTCCACGCTCAAACCGGCCGTGCGCAAGAAGCTGGACGCCGCCGCCGACTACCTCGCCGTCGCACCCGACGTCGTCCGAGTCCGCGCCGACGCTCCCGTCACCAAGGTCGACTCCACCCCGCCCTCGAGCCCGGCCGACCCTGACCGGCTGGCGGAACTCGGCGAACGCTACGGGCTATCTAGCCCCATCAAACGTCTCACCAAGGCACTGGCCGCCTCGAAACACGGCGGCCACTGACACTGCCGGAGCCCATCCCAGGTTGTCCGGCACAGTCCGTCCTGTCACGTAAGGGAAGTCGTCCAGCGCCGACCATCCGTTAAGGCCGCCGCCCGACAGGCTCGATGCGCGTAGGATCCTTGGCCGTCGACACGGTCGAGGCCGGTCAAAATCGGCCCCGACTTTGACTCAACATCCCCTTTGGTGGGAACCGTCATCGTGACGTTCCCCGAACGAATTTGTGCTCAGAGATATCGTGGGTGTGCTCTGCGACCTGCCAAGACAGGGATTTGACAGCTACTACCGGATCAATGATGACCTCGCTTCTCGTGGTCTTGCGATGATGGGCATGCCGAGGTGTGTCGCTGGTTGCCGTACTGCTTCATCCGCTGCTCGTTTCGTATGACGCTGGTTAGGGCTTGGCGCTAAATAATCTTTACGTGTTCTGATTGTCCTGCCATGGTGGCTCGTCGAACTTGGCCGTGATGCCTGATTGGTTGACCTTGTAGTCAGGGTCTTGATGGATGTGAAGCGCCCGTGGCGCTCTGTGAGTCTTCGTGTTGCTGAGACAACGAAGTTCGCGAGAGAGCCACGGGCTTGGTCA
>NZ_DASYZI010000214.1:0-54098 GCF_035946395.1 Actinocrinis sp. | reverse complement strand
AGCGTAGGTATGGGAGTGGAGAGGCGGAGGGTGGGGGTGGCGGGTGGAAGCGAGGATGGGGATGCGGGGGGGATGGGGAGGTTGGGTGTGGGTGTGGGGGGGAGCGGGCTGGGGGCGGGTGGGGACTGGGCTGGGCTGAGGGACGTCACGATAGGCTCGCGACGTGCAGCGGGTTGATGTGGCGTTTCTGGTGGCGATGGACGAGGAGATCGAGGGCAGCTTCGATCTCGGCGAGTGGACGGCGGCGGGGGCCAAGCCGTTCGACGTGTACGAGTATTCGGCGGGGACGCGGGGCGTACGCAGCGTGATCGTGCATACGGGGATCGGCACGACCAACGCCGCTGCGGCTGCGCAGTTCACGCTCGACCAGTTCCGTCCGCACCGGATCGTGAACCTCGGACTTGTCGGGTGCCTGGACACGGCGATCGGCATCGGCACGGTGCACCGCGTGGAGCGATGCGCGTTCTTCGACGTGGACGCGACCGTCTTCGGGTACAAGATCGGGCAGATTCCGCGCACGTCGGTGACCGAGTACGAGCTCGCCGGGCGCGTGCCGGGGGTGGGGGTGCCGGGGGTCCCTCTGGCACGGCTGATCTCAGGCGACACGTTCATCACCGACTCAAGTGCCTTCCATCCCGACCTGGCCGGGTTCGCGGCGGAACTCGTCGACATGGAACTGGCGGCCATCGCGCACACGCTGTACCGCAACGAGGCGCTGGGGTTGCTGGAGAGCTACAAGTCGCCATCGGACTACTGCAACGACGCGTCGACCGACGCCTTCGACCTGAACATGCCGAAGGCGTTGGCGAGTCTTGCGGTCGTGGCGGACGCGGTGCTGCGGGGCGAGGGCGACGATGGGAGCGGGAGGCACGCGTGAGCGTCTCGGTGGAACTTCTCGCGAAGCATTCCAGCGCGAAGGATCACCTGGTGATGACCGGGGGAACGCTGAGCGCTGACAAGTTCGTGCAGACAGACGGCCCGGGCCCGCTGCTGCTGCAACACGAGTTCTTTCCCGTTGCGGTGGTGCGCACGGATGCCGAACCGGAGGCGCTTACCAGGCTTTATTCGGGGATTCATTCGATCGAGCACGCGCTGGCGTCGCCGGAGGGTGGAGATCTGCGGGCGCGGCTGGATGAGGCTGCGGGTGGGAGCGACGAGGATGGCTGGGGTGACGGGGATGGCGGGAGTGACGGCGGGGAGTTGGTCGGCAAGCGGCTGATTGACATGTCGCCGTACGTGCCGGGGCTGTTGGGTGCGGGATTGTTGGATGTGGGCGTCGGTGGCGTGGGGACGGGCATTGGCGACGTTGGTGGTGGTGTTGACGGTGGTGATGGTGTGGGTGTTGGTGGCGAGTTCGTCATCGGGTTCCGGGCTACGTTCGTGGGGGATGGGGGTTTGTGGCCGCGTGACGTCGTCGAGGCGGCGTACGCGCAGAGCTTGCGGGTTATCCGCGAGTTGTTCGTGGGCGGGGGCGTGGTGCCGTTCTCCACACCGGCGGAGTGTGGGCAGTACAACCTGCATTCGGCCTCGGCGGCAGTGGAGTTGATCGACGGGGCGCCAGCGGGCGGTGGGAGTGGCGGGGGTAGCGGCGTTGTCTCGGTGGGGCACGCGAGCTTTACGTCTGCGATCTGCGGTTGGTGAAACCGCGTCTGCCGGAGGCGTTCGATCAGCGCGTGCTTGACGTGCTCGGCGGGCACGTCATTTCGCAGGCGGTCGAGCGGGAGGCGTGGAAGTTCCTGGCGGGTGCGCAGGCGGGGACTGTCACGGCTGGGAACTTCGGGTGCAGCACCGGCGAGTATTTGATGGTCGGCAATCCGGGTGGGATGGCGCGCGAAGCACTGTTGCGGGATGCGCACGTTGCTGTGGCCAGGACGTTGATTAAGCTCGCGCGGTACGACGGTGATGATGCGTTAGGCAGGGCGGTCGCGGATGACGCGCGATTCGCGGGGGAGCACATTCGGCGGCATGGGGGCGGGGTATGGGACTGGGACCAGGCGGAGGCGGATGGGGCGGAGCGTCGGTAGGCGTGGGCCGTGGGTCGTAGGCGGCCGATGGGTGGGTGGTAGGCCGTGGGCCGGGCCGATGGGTGGGTGGGCGGTGGGTCGATGGGTGGGCTGGGATCAGGAGACGCGGCTGGTGTGGCGGCCTAGGCCGGACCGGGTCGTGAGCAGGACGTATCTGTCGCCGGCGCTGATGTGGCGGCCGTGGTCGGGGCGCCAGAGGTAGTCGCGCGCTTGGGGTGAGCGCACTGCGATGACTCGGACCTCGCCGGGGATCTCGATGTCGCGCAGTGTGCGGCCTACCAGGTCCGAACCCTCTTCCGCGACGAACTCGGCGATGAGCACGACGTGCCGGTAGACGGAGAGCGTGCCGAGCACCTCACGGCCCATCAGCGCCGCCGCGAACGCCGGGGCGGCCAGGTAGGAGACGGAGCGTGAGGCGGCGTTCGTGAAGGAACGGTAGACCTGGGTCGCGAAGTCGTCGTCGAACAGGCGCAGGACGATGCGGACGTCGGGGGCGATGGCCCGCGCTTCCAGGCACGCCTCAAGGTTGGCCGCGTCGTCGCCGGTCAGGGCGATCACCGCGCGGCTGGTGTGCACGCGGGCCTGGCGCAGTTGGGCTTCCAGCGGCGCCTCGCCGGTGAGCACGGGGATGTCCATCGACCGCATCGCCAGGATGCCCCGCGCGTTGACGTCGCGCTCTATGCAGACCACGGGGATGCCGAGCTGGTGGATCAGCGTCGCGACACGCGTGCCGACGTTGCCGAGGCCGAAGACCACGACATGGCCGCGCACTCCCCTGCTCGGCTGGCGACTCGCGCCGGCTCGGCCGCGGGCGATGTTGTCCAGCACGATCGCGGTGATCACCGGGATGAACATGATGCCGCAGAACGTCACCACGACCTGCGCGACACGCTGCCACGACCCGCCGGTCCCGCTCGGCTGGCCGAACGTGTCGGGCTGCGCCGCGCCGGCCATGTCGAGCAGCGTGTAGTACAACGCCCAGGCGAAGCGGTGGTTGAGGGCCCAGACCGTGAAGAAGGACGCCAGCACGGCGATGAACGCGCCGAGGAAGACCCGGCTCAGCTCGGTGGTGCCGAGGTAACGGCGCAGGTCCACCAAGCGCCAGAGTGCGCGCGAGAAGAGTGAGGGCCGCATCGGCGGCTCGTTGTCGTCGAAACGCAGCACGGCGCGGGATCCCGGCTCGACGAGCCGTTGCCGCTGCGTTCTGCCGATCCAGACGGCCGCGGGGCCCGGGGAGTCCGGCAGCATCCGCATCCGGGTGAAATCCTGCTTGTCGATGCTGTCGGCGATCGTGCACAGGAAGTCCTCGCGCGCGCTGTCCGTCTCGATCTCGACGTGCACCGCCTGACTGCCGACGTGCACCGAGTTGCGCCGTACCAGCGCGGCGTTGACGAACGCGGGAGACGCGGTCGCGGAACGCGAGAGCGCGGAGCAGTTCTTCAGCAGCCGCTCGATGTGGTCGCCGAGCCGCTGGTTGTAGATCCGCAACACGACGCGGAGGTCCTGGTTCAGCGACTGAGCGCGCAGCGCGGTGTGGATGTTGCTCTGATCGTCGCCGTCCACGAGCGCGATACCGCGCGCGGCCGCGGTGCCGGCGGCGAGCAGCGCCTCCTCGGTGATCGTCGGAGCGATCACGACCGCGGAGTCGCCGAGGATCTTCATGATCTGCGGCGCGTGGTCGCCGTCGCGGCTCGGCACGACGGCGACCACGGGCACGTCGTACTGCTCGGTGAGCTCGACGACCAAGCGGTGCGCGAGCGTGTTACCACCGCAGATGACGTAGTGGTCGGCGCGGTGTCGGTCCGCCGACTCGGCGGACGCGTTGCGATCGTTCGCTGCCTCGCCCCACCTTGGATGCGCCATAGCGCCTGATGGTAGAGCGTTCAAGCGAACAATGGTCGAGCACGATGACAAGGTTGTGTCACACGGTCGAGGTGGTATCGGTCAGGAGGTGGCCGACGGGTTGTCAGATGTCGTGTCGCAGGCGCCAGCCGGCCCACGCGGACGTCACCATGTCGTCGATGTCGTGCGTCGCGGACCAGCCGAGCTCTGCTTTGATCCGTGCGGCCGAGGCGACCGAGCGCGCCGCGTCTCCGGGGCGCCGGGCGGTGACCTCGGCGACCAGGTCGCTGCCGGTGAGTTCGAGGATGCGCTCCACGAGCCGCCGCACCGTGACCCCCTCGCCGCGGCCGATGTTCAGCGTGAGCGCGGCCCGGTCGTCCGATTCGAGCCGCCGCGCCGCCTCGACGTGCGCGGCGGCCACGTCGCCGACGTGGATGAAGTCGCGGATCGCGGTGCCGTCCGGGGTGTCGTAGTCGGCGCCGAAGATGCGCGGCGGCAGACCGGCCTCGATGCGTTCGAAGACCATGGGGATGAGGTTGAGCGCCGTGGGGTCGCCGAGTTCCGGGGCGCCGGCGCCCGCCACGTTGAAGTAGCGCAGATTCGCGTAGGCGAGGCGGTGCGCCGCGGCGGCGTCCTGGACCAGCCACTCGCCGACCAGCTTCGTCTGGCCGTAAGGGGACTGCGGCACACAGGGCGTCTCCTCGGTGATCTCGGGCACGTCGGGCGAGCCGTAGACCGCTGCGGAGGACGAGAAGACCAGGCGGCGGATGTCGGCCGCGACCATCGCTTCGAGCAGTACGCGAAGGCCGTCGACGTTCTGCTCGAAGTACCAGAGCGGCTTCTCCACCGACTCGCCGACCTGCTTCTTGGCCGCGATGTGCACGACGGCGCCGATCTCGTGCTCGGCGAGGACACGGTCGAGCGCGGCGCGGTCGCGCACGGAGGCGAGTTCCAGCGGAACGCCGTCGGGCACCCGGCTCTTGTCACCGGTCGACAGATCATCGAGCACGACGACCTCGCGGCCGTCCGCGAGCAGCGCGCGTACCACGTGCGATCCGATGAAACCGGCGCCGCCGGTTACCAGCCACCTCATGGGACAACACTATCCGTGCACGCACGGTCGGTCGGTCGTCCCGACAGCAATCGCATAATACTTATACGTCCCCGTCGGACCGAGACCAGGGGGAGATGGTCGCCGACGGGTCCGAGGGGTTACGGTTGCGGCCGAGGTTAAACGAATAAGAGCAGGAAGGTCGCCTAGTGCGCATTCCCACGATCGCGGTGCTGACCGGTCCGCAGCCGGTCGACGGGGACGGCCTGCTGCGTACCGACCTCGCGGCCATCGGGGCGACCGTGGTCGACGCGGACGGCCCCGCGTCCGCCGCGCGCGCCGTGGCCAGCGCCTCGGCCGCGGGCCGGGTGGCGCTGGTCGACCGGCGGCTGGTGGCGCACCGGCACGCGCTGCGGCTGGCGATCGACGACCCGCGCTGGCAGGCGGCGCACTCGATCGGCGTGCTGACGGTCTCCGGCCCCGCGCGCGACCAGTTGGCGACTCAGCTGCGCACGCTGCCCGACCTCACCGCGCACCGGGTCGAGGGCGTCTCCCCCGCCGCGCGGCTGACCGCGCCACGGCCGCTCGTCCCGGACGCGCTGGCCGTCCAGTTGGCCGAATCGATGGCCATCCACGAGGTGGCGCTGCCGCCCGGACTGGTCGCGACGCTCGTCGACGCCCCGTTGGCCGCCCGCAAGGAGGCGTACGAGCGGGTGGCGAACACGGACGGCGAGGCAATCCGCCTGCGGCGAGCCGTCAAGAGCGACGAAGACCTGTTCACACGGCTCTTCGTGTCCTCATACTCGCGCTACCTCGCGCGGTGGGGCGCACACCGCGCGGTGACGCCGACCGTCATCAGGATGCTGTCGGTGCTCATGGCGGCGGCCGCGGCGTCGACCGCCGCGACGGGCACCCGGCCCGGCTACGTGACCGCCGCCGTGGCGATGTACGTGTCCTTCATGCTGGATTGCACGGTCGGCCAGCTCGCGCGTTATTCGCTGAACTTCTCCAGCGTCGGCTCGTGGCTCGACGCGACCCTCGACCGGGCCAAGGAGTACGCGGTATACGCGGGCCTGGCGTTCGGCGCGGTGCACGCCGGTGACGACGTCTGGCGCCTCGCGGCGCTGGCGATGGCGTTGCAGACGGTCCGGCACCACCTCGGCTTCTCGTACCGGGAAGGCAATCACAGGCGGGGAGAGCAGCCTGCGGGGCAAGAGTCTGCAAAGACGATCGGTTACTGGTTCGGCTATGTGGCGCGTGAGGTCGTCGTTCAGCCGGCCGGTGGGCGGTGGGTTCTGCTGGCTCTTCTCACGGCGCTGACCACGCCGCGCGCGACCTTCGTCACACTGCTGCTCTGGGGTCTGGTCGCGGCGGCGTACACGACGACGGGCCAAGTCCGGCGTTCGCTCGCCTCGGCGGAGCCGCGCAGCTCGCAGGCGATCGACACGCTCTATGCGATGTCCGACATCCTGGCGCGCCCGACGGCGGAGATCAGCAGGCTCGGCTCACGGCTCGGGTGGCTGGTGCCGGCGGTCTACCACGCGTTCGAGTACGGCATCGCGATCGCGTTCGCGGCTGAAGTGCACGGCGCGACGCCGCTGGCGTTCCTTTACCTCACGGCGGTCATGTATCACCACTACGACATCGTGTACCGCGTTCGGGCCGCGGCTCCGGTGCCACGCTGGCTCACTGTCGCCGGCGCGGGTGGCTTCGAGGGGCGCGTCGTGATCATCGTGCTCGCGAGCTTCCTTCCGGCCACGCCTGCGCATCATGTACTGACGTACACATTCGCGGCTCTCGCGGGATACCTGTGGACGTTGTTCCTCGCCGAATCCCTCTTCGCTCAGCGGTCGAGGTAGGCCAGCACGGCGAGGACCCTGCGGTTGTCGTCGTCCGAGAGTGGCAGGTCGAGCTTGGTGAAGATGTTCGACGTGTGCTTCGTCACTGCCCGCTCGGTGATCACCAGACGCTGGGCGATAGCCGCGTTGGAGCGGCCTTCCGCCATCAGGGCCAGTACTTCCAGCTCGCGCGGGCTGAGCCGGCCGAGCGGCTCACGGCTGCCACCACGCGCGAGGAGCTTGGCGATGACCTCGGGATCCATCGCGGTACCTCCCGCAGCGACTCGTCTGACCGCGTCGACGAACTGGTCCGCGTCGAAGACCCGGTCCTTGAGCAGATAGCCGACCGCGCCGGTGCCGTCCGCGAGCAGTTCGCGGGCGTAGAGCTGCTCGACGTACTGCGAGAGCACCAGCACCGGCAGGCCGGGGACCCGCCGCCGCGCGGCCAGCGCGGCTTGCAGCCCCTCGTCGGTGAAGGTCGGCGGCATGCGCACGTCGACCACCGCGACGTCCGGACGGTGCTCGATCAGTGCTCTGAGCAGGCTCGGCCCGTCGTCCACGGCGGCGACGATCTCGAAGCCGTGGGCGCCGAGCAGCCGCGAGAGCCCCTCTCTCAGGAGGAAGAGGTCTTCGGCGAGGACAACGCGCACGGAATCTCCAGGGTGACTACGGTCGGCCCGCCCGGCGGGCTCGTCACGGTCATCAGTCCGTCGAATGTAGCGATCCGGCGCTCCACGCCGCGCAGTCCGGTGCCGGCGGCCGGATCGGCGCCGCCGTGCCCGTCATCGGTCACGGTCATCCGCAGCAGGCCGGAGGCGTACGTGAGGTCGATCCACGCCCGGCCCGCGTGCGCGTGCTTGGCGACGTTGGTCAGCAACTCGCTCGCCACGAAGTACATCGCGGACTCGACGGGGGCCTGGGCGCGTCCGGGCACGTCCGCGGAAACCTCGACGCGCAGCGCGCTGTCCAGCGCGAGCGCGCGCACGGCATCGACCAGGCCGCGGTCCGCGAGGACCGGCGGATGGATGCCGCGCACCAGCCCGCGCAGCTCCATCAGGGCCTTGACGGACGCGTCACGCGCCTCCACGAGCAGCGCGCGGGCCTCTTCCGGATGCTTGTCGAGCAGCGCCTCAGCGGCACTGAGGTTCATGCCCATCGCGACGATCCGGGCCTGCGCGCCGTCGTGCAGGTCGCGCTCGATGCGGCGCAGCTCGGCGGCGGAGGCGTCCACGGCGTCCGCGCGCGTCTCGGTCAGCCGCTGGACGCGGAGCGCGAGTTCGGCGGCGCGGGTCGGCTTGAGCAGGACGCGCGTCCACAGTGCGTGCGCCCGCAGCAGTGCCGGACCGGTGACGAAGCCCAGCACGATGAGAAACGAGCCGACCAAAGCCGGCGCCCAGTGCCACTGCTTGCCGCCCTGCGTGACGTGCACGAAGGTGTACCAGTCATTGAACCCGTGGCGCACGAGCGTGTCCCACAGCGCCGTGTAGACGATGCCCTGGATGCCGTAGACCAGCAGGCCGACGGGCAGAAACGCGAGGACGAAGCCGACGACCGTGTCGAGCGTGCTCCACACGAGATCGCGCCAGGTCGCCGGGTCGGTGAGGATCCACCGGCAGCGTTCCGCGACGCCCATGAATCCGCGCTGGAACTTGGGCCTCGGCCGATAGGGGCGCGGGATGTGAACGCCCTGCCACCGCCCGGCCAGCGACCGCGCGAGGTTCGCCACCGCCCGGTGGATCGGGGTGGAGATCGGCAGTATCAGCAGGCCGACGCCGAGGCCGATGAACCCGAGGATGTCGTACTGAAGGACGACGACGCCGATGTTGAGGCCGGTGACCAGCGTGAACACCAGGCTCTGCCATGGTGCGCGCACCGCGCGCCGCAGCCACGAGCCGGGCGGCTTGGGCACGGCGGGCGCGTCGGCTCGACCGGTGTCCATTGGCCCGGTGTCCATTGGCCCGGTTTCTATTGACCCAGCGCCTATTGACTCAGCGCCTGTTGACCCGGTGTCGAATCGCTCAGTAGCGGATCGCGCCGTGTCGAATCGCGCAGAGTCGGATCCCCCGCTGTCGGCTCGGCTGGCCATCGTCTCGTACCTCCTGTGTGCCCCCACCGACCGGACCCATCGTCCGAACGCGGTGCCGCCAGTGTGCGCGACGGCCGGCGGGCCGCGCACTGGACCTACGCGGCGGGTGCGGGGGTGTACCTACGTACACCCTAATTGGGTGTTCAACCGCATGTCAGAGGCATGCCGCCGGTCCCTAGCGTGGATCGGGGGCCGGTGGACCGCACCGGCACGGGAGTCCGAGTGAGGAGACTTCGGTGCAACACTCGATGCAAGACCAGGGCAGACGCAACCTCGCCGCCGCGCTGGGCGGTTGGAGCGCGCGGCACCGCAAGACGGCCGTGTTCGGCTGGCTGCTGTTCGTCGTGCTCGCCACGGTGATCGGCGGTGCGGCCGGGCAGAAGCAGCTGACCACCGCGCAGGAGGGCGTCGGCGACTCGGCGCGCGCGCTCCAGATCTTGCAGGACGCGAACATCACGCGGCCCGCGAGCGAGATGGTGCTCGTACACAGTGCCACGCAGACTGCGGACGCCGCGCAGTTCCACGCCACCGTGCAAGACCTGCTCACGGCGATGCAGGGCACGAAGCTGGTCCAGAACCTGCACGACCCGTACGCCGCCGGGCTGATCTCGGCGGACAAGCACAGCGCGCTGGTCGAGTTCGACATGACCGGCGACGAGAAGACCGCCGCCGACCGGGTGCAGCCGATACTCGACGCGGTGGCGCGGGTCGACGCCGCGCATCCGGGGATCTCGGTGGACGAGTTCGGCGACGCCTCGGGGAACCGCTGGTTCAACAACACCCTCGGTAGGGACTTCAAGCACGCCGAGTGGACCGCCGTGCCGCTCGCGCTCGGCATCCTGCTGGTGGCCTTCGGCGCGCTGCTGGCCGCGATCCTGCCGGTGCTGCTGGCGCTGACCGCGTTCATGGCGGCGCTCGGGCTGCTCGGCGCCCTTAGCCACCTCAACCCGGTGGACTCCTCGGCCAGCTCGGTGATGCTGCTGATGGGCCTGGCGGTCGGCGTCGACTACTGCCTGTTCTACCTGCGCCGCGAGCGCGAGGAGCGGGCCGCGGGGCGAGACAGAGAGACGGCGCTGGCGGTCGCCGCCGCCACCTCCGGCCGCTCGGTACTGGTGTCCGGGCTGACCGTGATGGTGGCGATGGCCGGGATGTTCCTGTCCGGCATGCACATCTTCGAGGGCTTCGCGCTGGCCACCATCCTGGTGGTGGCGATCGCGATGCTCGGCTCGGTCACCGTGCTGCCCGCGCTGCTGTCCATGCTCGGCGACAAGGTCGAGCTCGGCCGGCTGCCGGGGGCGAAGCGCCGCGCGGCGCGGCGGGCCAAGCGTGCCGAGGCCGGCGGCGGCCTGCTGTGGAACGCGACGCTCGCCAAGGTCGCCGCGCATCCGCGCACCGCCCTGCTGGGCGCGGCCGGGTTCCTGATCCTGCTGGCGGCCCCGGCGTTCGGGATGCACACCGCGAAGCTGACCATCGACCAGCAGGTGCCGCAGAACGTTCCGCTGGTGCAGACGTACCAGCGAATCGCGGCGGCGTTCCCGGGCGGCGCCTCGCCGGCGGTCGTGGTGGTGAAGGACGCCGACATCCAGGGTCCGGCCGCGCAGGCGGCGATCACCGCGTTCGAACAGGCCGCGGCGCGCACCGGGGAGCTCGGCAACCCGCAGAGCGACCCGGTCAAGGTGATGGTGGATCAGGCGGCCGGCGTCGCGCAGATCAACGTTCCGCTGGCCGGGAACGGTACCGACGCGGCCTCGGTGCACGCGCTGGACACCCTGCGCACCGAGGTCGTGCCGCAGACGCTCGGCAAGCTGCCGGGCGCGCAGGTCGCGGTCGGCGGCGAGCTGGCCTTCGGCCTCGACTTCAACCACCAACTCGGCCACTCGATCGCGCCGGTGTTCGTGTTCGTACTCGCGGTCACCTTCCTGCTGATGCTGGGCGCCTTCCGCTCACCGGTGATCGCGGCCACCGCGATCGGGCTGAACCTGCTCTCGGTCGGCGCCGCGTACGGCGTGATGACGGCGATCTTCCAGCACGGCTGGGGCGCCGCCCTGGTCGCGACGCACCCGGTGGGGGCGATCGAGTCCTGGCTGCCGCTGTTCGTGTTCGTCGTGTTGTTCGGGCTGTCGATGGACTACCACGTGTTCGTGGTCTCCCGGATCAAGGAGGCACGTGAGCGCGGCATGGACACCACGAGCGCGGTCATGCACGGACTGCGCTGCGCCGCCGGGGCGGTGACCAGCGCGGCGGTCATCATGGTCGCGGTGTTCGGGGTCTTCGGCACCCTGTCGATGCAGGACTTCAAGCAGCTCGGCGTCGGCCTCGCGGTCGCGGTCGCGCTGGACGCCACCGTGATCAGGGTGCTGCTGCTGCCGGCGGTGATGGTCCTGCTCGGCGAGCGCAACTGGTCCCGCGCGCTACGCCGCCGGATCGTCGTCGGCCGGCCGGACTCCGGGCAGCCGCAGGCTGAGGACCGCACCGCCGTCGGGGTGGTTGGCGGCGGACACTGAGCCGCCGTGCGACTCGGCGACCTGGGCCACGATGGCCAGGCCCAGGCCCGAGCCGGGGCGGTCGCGCATCGAGGCGGCCCGGTAGAAACGGTCGAAGACGTGCGGCAGATCGCCCTCGGGGATGCCCGGACCGTGGTCCCGGACCATGAGCGTGTCGCCGGCCAGGGTGACCTCCACCCGGCCGGCGCCGCCGGAGAACTTGGCGGCGTTGTCGAGCAGGTTGGCCACGGCGCGCTGGATCCGGTCCGGGACCCCGGCCAGCAGGGCCGGCGCGAGGTCCGCGGCGAACTCGACGCCGGGCCAGTGCAGCCGGGCCCGCTCGACGACGTGCGCGGTGAGCGAGTCCCAGCTCAGCAGCTCGACGGCGGCGACGGGCTCCTCGCCGCGGGCCAGCTCGACGGTGTCGGCGACCAGGGCGGTCAGGTCGTCGATGCCGGCCAGCACCGAGGCGATCAGCCGCTCCCGGTCGTCCTGGTCGAGCAGCTCGATCTTGCCGAGCACCTCGACGTTGGTGCGCAGCGAGGTCAGCGGGGTGCGCAGCTCGTGCGAGGCGTCGGCGACCAGCTGGCGCTGCCGGTCGGTGGAGTCCTGCACGGCGCTGAGCATCGCGTTGAAGCTGACGGCCAGCCGGCCGAGTTCGTCCCGGTCGGCCCGGTCGCCCGGGTCGATCCGGTGCGCGAGGTCACGGGTCGCCGCGACCCGCTCGGCCGCCTCGGTCAGCTGGCCGACCGGGCGCAGCGCGGTCCTGGTCACCCACCAGCCGAGGCCCGCGGCCAGCAGGATCCCGATCAGGCCGGCGGCGAGCAGTTCGGCGGCGACATGGCCGAGCTGGTTCTCGGCGTCCGTCATCGGCAGGGCCTCCTGCACCGCATAGCCGTTGCCGAGCGAGGCGGTGACCAGGCGGACGTCGGCGCCCTCGAAGCTGATCGTGCGGCGCAGCTCGGGGGCCGTGCCCGCGGCCACGGCCAGATCCCGCGCGTCCACCGGCAGCGCCGCGGTCTGGTCCGGCGGGCGCTGCGGGGGGCCGCTCGGGCGCAGGATCTGAAGATAGTTCACCGAGTCGCCGAAGCGCTTGATGCCTATCAGCGTGCCGCCCTTGGTCGGGGCGATGATCGGGCCGCGCTGCGAGAAGATCTTCTCCAGGTTGGTGTTCGCGTTGTGCGCCATGCGCTGCATGTTCGTCACCTGCCGGTCCAGCTGCCGATCGATGTTGCCGTACAGCTCCGAACGGACCACCAGGTAGGCGAACGTGACGCCCGCACCGATGCCGATGGCGACTGCGAACGTGGCGGCGAGGGTTATCCGAGTGCGCAGCTTCAGACGCCGCAGACGCCGCCACGCGGTGCCCACGGCGGCCGCGCGGCGCGTCACGGTCATTCCTTGCATTCCCGCAGGCTATAGCCGACGCCGCGGATGGTGTGGATCACCCGGGGCCGGTCGCCGATCTCGGTCTTGCGGCGCAGCGTGGAGACGAAGACTTCGAGCGAGTTGGAGCCGGGGCCGAAGTCGTAGCCCCAGATCCGGTCGATGATCAGCTCACGGGTGACCACCCGGCCGGCGTTGCGCAGCAGCAGTTCGAGCAGTTCGAACTCGGTCTTGGTCAGGTCCGCCCGGCGGCCGGCCCGCACGACCTGACGCGCGGCCAGGTCGAGGGCGAGGTCGCCGCATTCGAGCACCGGCGGCGGGGGCGGGGACTGCGCCGCCGCCCGGCGCAGCAGCGCGTTGACCCGGGCGACCAGCTCGACCAGGGCGAACGGCTTGACCAGGTAGTCGTCCGCCCCGGCGTTGAGGCCGAAGACGCGGTCGGCGATCGCGTCGCGGGCGGTGAGCATCAGGATCGGGGTGCGGTCCTCGGCGGCGCGCAGCGCGCGGGCGACGGCGAGGCCGTCGACGCCCGGCATGGCCACGTCGAGCACGAGCGCGTCGTGCGGCGCGTCGCGCACCGCTTCGAGCGCGGCGGCGCCGTCGGCGGCGAGGGTGACCGCGAAGCCTTCGAGCTTGAGCGCGCGGCCCAGAGCCTCACGCACTTCGCTGTCGTCGTCGACGACGAGCAACCTCGCTGCGCCGTTGACCATCGGGACCTACCCCCTCGGATGCGGTGCCCCATCGGATGAAGTGAGGAGGCGTTCGACGCCATCACGTCGGCGTGGCTCTCCCGTCAAGCCAGCGTGGATGAAGTTGCTGAAAACTGCCTTAGAGGAGGGCAGATGAAAGTTGAGAGACTTGAGAGTCGAGATGCGTCGACGATGCGACACGGCGGCGCCCGCTGCGTGGGAGATGTGGATCCCTGCGGGCGCCGCCGTGCTGTTACCGCGCGCAGAGGCTCAGGCCGCGCGCGGCGATGGTAGGCGGTTCAGCCGCTCGCGGCTGAACCATTTGCGGAAGCGCTCGGCCGGGCTCCGGGCGACGGCAGCAGTGGCGAGCAGACCTTGAGCGCCGCGGCCACCTTCGGGTCGTTGGGGTCGAGCCCGTTGAGGTAACGCACGGCGGGGTCGGTCGGCCTGACCGTCGGGAACGCGGTCGGCCGGGTCGTCGGGAGGGTGACGCCCTGCTGCGTCATGCAGTTGCGGAACGCGACGAGTTGCGTACCGCCGCGGCCGCCGAACCCACCACCGAAACCGCCGAAGCCTCCAGTCGGCCGCAGCGACGCGCAGGCCTGCTGCGCCGCCTGCATCTGCGGGTTCGCGCTCTGGCCGCCGAAGAACCCGCCGCCACCGCCACCACCGCCACCGAAGAAGCCACCGGAGGGGCGGGCCGTGGGCCGATCGGTGGCGCGCGCGGTCGGGATGTTCACTCCGTGCTGCCGGAGGCAGGCGAAGTAGGCCTGCACCCCGGCGGCGCCGGACGCGGCGGCGGTCGGCGTCGAGGCCGCGGCGGCCGTCGTCGTTCCACCGCTGCCGCCGCCGCACGCGGCCAGCACGGCCGCCGTCGCGGTCGCCACGCCGACGGCCGTCGTGATCTGTATCAGGTTTCTCATGGTCGGTGACCGCCCGTGGTCTAGTTGCCCTTGGATGAGGAAGCGCTGCCGGCCGTGATCGAGTTGGCCGTCACATCTCCGTTGCCGTCGTTGCTGCCCGAGATGACGACCGACTGGCCGGGCTTGAGCTGGGAGAGGCTGCCGGCCTGGGTCACGTTGACGCTCGTCGAGCCGGTCGTGGTGACCGTGTAGACGCTGCCGTCCGCCGCGGTGACGTAGAGCTTGTCGCCGCTGACGACGGTCACCGTCCCGGTGATCGCGCTGCCGCCGAGTCCGCCGCCCGCGCCGCCTCCGGTGCCCCCGCGGCCGGTGAATCCGCCGAAGCCGCCGCCGGCGCCACCTCCACCACCCCGCGATCCGGTAGAGGCGCCCGGGAAGGAGAAGTTCCTGCCGCCGGACGACGAGTTGCCGCCCAGGTGCTTCTGGACCAGCACGCCGCCGATGAAGCCGGCGCAGACGAGCGCCGCGGCGACCAGCGACGTGGTGATCTTCGGCAGCTTGACCCGCGGCGGCCGGGCGGCCAGCGCCGCGCCGAGGTCGTCGGCCCGCGGCGGGATCGCCAGCAGGTCCGCGTCCGCGTCGCCGAGTTCCACCTCTGCGCCGTCGTACTCGGTGACGGGAGCGATCTCGGCGGTCTGCGCCTCGGCCGACCCGAATTCCGGCGACGCGGCGGAGGATTGCCTGGTCTCAAGCTCACTCATGACGTAGCGCCTCAATCGGATGGAGTTTGGCGGCCCGGTTTGCCGGCAGCGAGCCGAAGACCAGGCCGATCACTGCGGACACGCCGAAGGCGAGCAGGATCGAGGTCGGCACCAGCTGCGGCTTGATGCCGTCGATGGTGAAGCGGGAGCCGACCACCCCGGCGATCACGCCGAGCGCACCGCCGACGATCGACAGCAGCACCGCCTCGATCAGGAACTGGCCGAGGATCGCGCCGCGCGGCGCGCCGAGCGCCTTGCGGATGCCGATTTCGCGGGTGCGCTCGGTGACCGTGACCAGCATGATGTTCGTCACGCCGATCCCGCCGACCAGCAGCGAGATCGCGGCGACCGCGGCGAGCAGCACGGTGAAGGTCTGCGTCGTGCTCTGCGCGGTGGACAGCAGCGCGGCCTGGTTGGTGACCGTGAAGTCCTGGGTGGTCGCGGTCACGTGGTGCGCCTCCTGGAGCAGGCTGGTGACCTCGGATTGAGCTGCGTCCGACGCGTTGGAGTTCACCGCCTGCACCGCGATCTCGCTGAGCGAGCCGAAGCCGGTGAGGCTGTCCTGCACCGTGGTCAACGGGGCGATCGCGATGTTGTCCGGGTCGTTGAACGTGCTCGCGCCGCCCTTGGCCGTCAGCGTGCCGATCACCGAGTACGGGACGCCGCCGAGCTGGATCGTCTGGCCGATCGGGTTGATGGTGCCGAACAGGTTGGTGACCACGGTCTGCCCGATGACGACGACCTTGCGGTGCTGGTTGACGTCGTCGGCGGTGAAGGACGAGCCGCTGGCGATGACGTCGTTGGAGACCGGCAGGTAGGCCGGATAGGTGCCGACGATCTGGTTGATCGTGGTGCTGGCGCCCGAGTAGGTCGCGGTGGACGAGGTCGAGGCGACCGGCGCGACCTCCCCCACGTCCGGGTCCTGATCCGAGCTGGCCAGCAGCTGCGCGTCGGACACCGTCAGGTTCGACCCCTGGCTCTGCGTGCCGGTCCGGGTGGCCGCCGCGCGGCCGAAGCCGTTGGCCTGCCGGGTGACGGTCAGCAGGTTCGAGCCCAGGGCGTTGATGCGCGCCTGAACGGCCGCGCCGCTGCCCTGGCCCACCGCGATCAGCAGGATCACCGCGCCGACACCGATCAGGATGCCGAGCGTGGTCAGCCCTGAGCGCAGCTTGTTCGCCTTCAGCCCGCGCAGGGCGAAGCGGAACACCTCGACCATGCGCATCAGGCACCTGCCCACTCGCCGGACGCGAATCCGTTGGGTGCGCCGTCGCCGTCCGCGTAGCCGGAACCGGTGGTTATCGCGGCGTGGGCGCGTGGCGCGGCGTGCCGTCCGCTCTCGTTCGTGGCCATCCGCGGCGGAAGGCCGTCTAGCGGGGAGACCCGGGTGTCCTCCACGATCAGCCCGTCGACGAGGCGGATGATGCGTTTGGCATGCGCCGCGATGTCCTCCTCGTGGGTGATCAGCACGATGGTCCGACCGGTGTAGTTCAGCTGGTCGAACAGCGCCATCACCTCGGAGCTCGACCGGGTGTCGAGGTTGCCGGTCGGCTCGTCGGCCAGCACCAGCGACGGGGCGGTGACCAGCGCGCGGGCCACCGCGACGCGCTGCTGCTGGCCGCCGGAGAGCTGGTTGGGGTGGTGGTCGATCCGGTCGCCGAGCCCGACCAGGTTCAGCGCGGCCAGCGCCCTGCGCCGCCGCTCGGGACCGCGCACCCCGCCGTAGACCAGCGGCAGCTCGACGTTCGCGAAGGCGGTGGTGCGGGCGAGCAGGTTGAAGGACTGGAACACGAAGCCGATCTTCCGGTTGCGCACCAGGGACAGCTGCTTCTCGTCGAGTTCGGCGATGGAGATGCCGTCGAGCCGGTATTCGCCCGAGCTGGGCACGTCCAGGCAGCCGACGATGTTCATCAGGGTGGACTTGCCGGAGCCGGACGCACCCATGACCGCCACGTAATCGCCGTGCGGGATGTCGACGTCCACGCCACGCAGGGCGTGCACAGCCGCGTCGCCGGACCCGTACACCTTCCACAGCGCGCTGATCCACACGGCGCTGGGCCGGGGCGGGGCGTACGCGGTGACGGTCTGCGCCTCGGTCATCGTCAGCCTCCCCGGGTGACGAGGTTGCCGCCGCCGCCGAGACCCCCGCCGAAGCCGCCGCCGCCCAGACCGCCGAAGCCTCGGCCGCCGAGGCCGCTGTTCGAGGTGGCCAGGGTGATCAGCACGTTCTGGCCCTGGGTCAGGCCGCTGACGATCTGGGTGTTGGTGGTGCCGACGATCCCGGTGGTGACCGGCGTGATGGTCTCCTTGCCGTCCGCGCCGACCACGGTGACGATCGAGCGGCCGCCGGCCGTGGTGATCGCCGTGTTGGGCACGTACAGCGCGTCGCTCGCCTCTCCCGTCACGATGGAGATCGAGACGGACTGGCCAGGACGCACGCTCGGCGGGACCGGGTCGGTCAGGTTCAGGGTGACGGCGAACTCGACGACGTTCGACACCAGCGTCGAGGTCGGCGCGATGGCCTGGACCTGCGCGGCGTACGACTTGCTCGTGGCGTTGAGGGTGACCGTGGCGCTCTGGCTGATCTGCACCGAGGAGACGTCGGTCTCGGACACGTTGGCGGTGACTTGAAGCTGGCTCAGGTCGGCCATCGTGATGAACGCCCCCGAACTCGACGAGGAGGACGACGAACTCGACGATCCGCTGCCGGAGGACGAGCCACCGCCTCCGCCACCTGCGCCGGAACCGCCCGACGAGGACGACGGAGAACCGGCGGCGCCGGTGGTCGTGCTCCCGGCGCTGACCGAGGTGCCGACGAGCCCTGCGACGGTCAGGATGGTGCCGTCGCTCGGCGCGGTGATCGAGGTGCCGGCGAGCGCGGTCTGCGCATTGTTCACGGACGCCTGCGCCGAGGTCACCGACTCCTGGTCCTGCGCGATCGTGGCGGGATCGACATAGGCGGAGTTCGCCTGCTGGGCCTTGAGCAGCGTCAGCGCGTTCTGGGCGTTGGTGACCGCCTGCTGGTCCTGGGTGATCATGGACGGGCTCTGGCAGGTGGCCGAGTTCCCGGTGCCGCCGGTGGTGCCGCCCTTGCCGGACGACGCCGTCGGGGTGCTGGTGGTGCAGGCCGGCAGCGCCTGGTCGGTGGACAGCGTGCTCTGCGCGTTGGTGAGCGACTGCTCATCCTGGGCGAGCTGCGCGTTGTTGACCGCCTGCTGGGCGGAACTCGGCCCGTTCTGCGCCTTGGCCAGGTTGTCCTGAGCGACCGTCAGCTGCTGCTGGGCCTGGGTCAGCTGGAGGTTGGCCTGGGTCGGGTCGATCTTGGCGAGCACCTGGCCCTTGGTGACCGTCTGACCGACCTTCACGTCGATCTCGGTGACCTTCCCCGAGGCACCGAAGGCGAGAGACGAGGTCGAGGCGAGCGCGAGGTTGCCCGAGGCGGAGACCGAGGCGATCACGGTGCCGCGCTGCACAGCGGAGGTCCGCGTGTTGGTCGCGCTCGCGGTCGTGGCCGGGCCGACCATCGCGTACGCGACGCCCGCGCCCGCCAGCACGAGCGCGGCGAGCGACCCGTTGAGCACGAGTCGGCGGCGGGAGGAGTTGAGCGGCGTCATGGCCCGGAGTGTTGGCGGACAGGCTGAAGCCAACGTGAAGTATGGGAGGTTTGCAAGAGATTCTCATTGAGTGCTCAGCGAACTGTTACCCGGCTATGACAAAACGTAAGAGCGCGTAACGCGGCCGAGCCCGTCCCGAGATCGGCGAGTATCGCCACGCTCTGTTTCGCGCAGTACGCAGCCGCAGGTCAGGCCAGCATGCCCGTGACGAAGAAGTCGCGCAGCGCCTGCTCGTAGGGCGCGATGTCGATGCCCTGCGTCGCCAGCCAGCCGTCGTCGTAGTACGTATTCATGTAACGTTCACCGCCGTCGCACAGCAGGCTCACGACGGATCCCCCGATCCCGGCGGCGCGCATTTCGGAGACGATCCGCAGCGTGCCCCACAGGTTGGTCCCGGTCGAGCCGCCGGCCCGGCGGCCGGTGCGTTCGGCGAGTATTCGGATCGCGGCGACCGAGGCGGCGTCGGGCACCCGCATCATCCGGTCCACGATGTCGGGCAGGAACGACGGCTCGACCCGCGGCCGGCCGATCCCCTCGATCCGCGAGCCGTGCGTGGTGGTGCGATCCGGGTCCTGGTTCACCCAGCCGTCGAAGAAGGCGGAGTTCTCCGGGTCCACGACGCACAGCCTGGTGCGCAGCCGCCGGTAGCGCACGTAGCGGCCGATCGTCGCGCTGGTCCCGCCGGTGCCCGCGCCGACCACGATCCAGGACGGCACCGGATGGCGCTCCCGGGCCAGCTGCCCGTAGATCGACTCGGCGATGTTGTTGTTCCCGCGCCAGTCGGTGGCCTGTGCGGCGTAGGTGAACTGGTCCATGAAGTGCCCGCCGGTACGCGCCGCGAGCCGCCGGGACTCGGCGACGACCTGCGTCGGATCGGCCACCAGGTGGCAGCCGCCGCCGTAGAACTCGATCAGCGCGATCTTCTCCCTGCTGGTCGAGGCGGGCATCACCGCGACGAACGGCAGGCCGAGCATCCGGGCGAAGTAGGCCTCGGAGACCGCCGTCGACCCCGAGGAGGCCTCGACGACCGGCCGCCCCTCGCGGACCCAGCCGTTGCAGAGCGCGTAGAGGAAGAGCGAGCGGGCCAGCCGGTGCTTGAGCGAGCCGGTCGGGTGGGTCGACTCGTCCTTGAGGTAGAGGTCGATGCCCCATTCTCCGGGCAGCGGGACCACCAGCAGGTGGGTGTCGGCGGAACGGTTCGCGTCAGCCTCGACCTTCGCGACGGCGTCGTGGACCCAGTCGCGGCCGTTCTCACAGGCGGGGTCGGTGCGATCCATTTGGTCCGACCCTACTCGACCGGACTCCACTTGATCGGACACTGCCATCCCCCACTTGCCATGCTGTCACCCGGTCGCGCCATCCGGCTCCGTCATCGAGGCTCTTCGAGCTTAACCGTGGCCTATCTAATAAGCGGCTGTAGGTTCGTCCGCCGCGGCGTGTCGGCCGACCCTGCGCCGCCAGCCACGGTTGGATTCGAAAAGGGTCATCGACCGTACCGCGCCAGCCAGCTGATCGCGGCGGCGAGATAACAGAGCAGGCCGAGGACGGCCAGCCCGGCGACGGCCGTGCCGGTCGCGACGTCGACTCGCGTGGAAGCGGTCCAGGCGCCACCGCGCGCTTGATCGCCGACGATGAACGGAGCGGCGACGAGCCAGCCGCCGAGCAGGGCGACCAGCGTCAGGCCGGTGAGCGCGGCGACAGGAGCCTTCGGCCGGGACACCGGGGGCGGGATCATCGGCAGTTCGGCGCGGCTCGGTTCGATCCGCTCGCTTCGCTGGGCGGGAACGGTTGCGGACATCGTCACGGCTCCTGTCGTCGGCGCTCTTCGTCGTGGCTGCGCAGATCCGCTGCCAGCGCGGCGACGAGCGGGGTGAGCAACTCGCGCAACGCGCCACCCGGATCGGTCTCCTGCGTGCTCGCGCTCGGCGCGGGTTCGGGCGCTGGTTCGGATCCGGGCGCTGGTTCAGGTTCGAGTTCGGACTCTGGCTCGGACTCGGACTCAGACTGGCGTTCGGCCGCCGCGCCCGCCGACTTCGCCGGCCTGCTCTCCGGGGCCGCGCTCGAATCGGCCCGCAGACGCTTCACCAGATTCGTCGAGAAGAGCAAGGCTGTGGCGATCCCCGCGACGGCGATCGCGGCACCGCTGCCGAGATCGACGACCGCGGTGCGCGGGAGGTGTGCGGCGCCGTGCCGGAAGTCGAGCGCATAAGGCGCGAGCAGCAGCCAGGCGCCGCCAAACGTGCACAACACCGACGCGACAAGCCCCAGGTATGGCGCGAGCACCGGGATCGGCGCTGGGATCGACACTGGGATCGGCGCCGGCGCGGACTGCGTCTTGTTCGTCCACGGCTCCGGCTCGGCGGTCGCATTCGTGTCAGAAGTCGTCACGGCTCATCCCCCGTCGACACCAGTCCCCAGGTGGCGGCCCGTACCAGGACGCAGAGCGCGGTCGGCCGCAACACGTCGACGGCCGCTCGCCGTGCCCGCTCGGTCAGACCCGTCCAGCCACGCCAACCCGACGCATCCGTGAATGCGGGTACAAGGCGCGCCGCAGCACAGGCCAGCAGCGGATACGCGGCAGGGTCGTGCTCCAGGCACTCCGCCATGGCCGCGAGCACGATTCCCGTCAGCGCGAGTTCCTCGTCAGGACGCAGCGACGCCGCACCCGCACGAAGCCACGACCCGAGGACCTCCTCGATGCCGCCTGTGGGCGCGGCGGCGCGGACACCCTTCGATCTCCCGCTTGCGCAATAGTCCTTCAGCATGAAATACGCGATCGATCCCACGGCGATCACGGGAACCGAGGCGAACAGCGCCGAATAGTCGCGGTGCACGAACGAGTCGATGCCCGCGACGTCCAGGACGCCGAGCAGGCCGGTGGTCGGCAGCGTGGTCGAGAAGCCGGGCAGGAGCGCGAGTGCGGACAAGGGTCGGGATCCACCGCCTTCCGGGACTGGCCGCTGCCCGTAAGCCGTGTTCAAGGCCACGGGCGGCGACCATCCTGCCAAGTGGGGTGACCGTCTTCAGCGATCTTCATTCCCGAGAGTGACAGCCGTCCCCCGGCGGTGTGCATCGACTACTGACCGAACCAGGCGATCAGCGAACGAGGAGGTGTTCGAGCCGTGGCGCTGGTTCGCTGATCAGACCAGCCGGGCGAGTTCGTCGAGCAGCCTCGCCACGGTCGACTTGGTCTGACCCACCGTGGTCGACAGGCTGGAGGCCGAGGTCAGGCTCGGCACCGGCAGGGCGGTGTCGATCGGCAGGCTCGTGTCGAAGGGCGGAAGCCCCAGCGGCGCCGTGCCGCCGGAGGAGGCGCCGGCGCCCGAAGGCACGAGAGCGGACCGCGCGCCCTGCGCGGCAAAGCCCGCCGACGCGCTGCCTGACGATGCGCCGGTGCGGGAACTGCGGACGACCGCAGCGCCAGCCGCCTCGGCACGCTTCAACTGCTGCGCGCTCGCGCCGACGGGAAGCGCCATCCGCTCCGCGGTATACGAGCCCGTGCCACCGCCACCAGAGACATGACCATCTCCCGGGGTGGCGGATGAGACCTCGTCGTTGGCTCCGCTCTTGGTGCCGGCCGAACTGCTGACTGTGCCGTTGCTCGCGGCAACGCCGTCCGACGAGTTGACGCCGACCACCGGCACCGGGGCGCCGAGGCCGCTGGCCGCGAAGTCGACCGGATCGGTGCCGATCGTCCCGTCGGCCAGAGTGGCGTCGCCCGGGTCGAGCGCCGCCGCGGTCAGGCCCACCCCGGTCAGGGTCGCTCCGACGGCGAGGGTACCGAGCGCGGCCGAGCGGACCCGTGTCCTGGGTTTGGCATGGCTTCCCATCAGAAAGTCCCTTCTGGCCAGGCTCGACGCGGTCCGGACGGCCGCTTGCGCCGCCGAGGACACCCGCGCCCGGCCGCCCAATGGAGCTTCCATTCCAGTGAGAGCCAGGAAAGGACGTAGGTCGAATAACAGACAATTCACTCAATGGGGTGATCCGTGCGGAGCGGTACAGTGCAGACAGAAGACCGAAGGACGACGCAGGCAGCACCGCACCGGGCTAGGAGACGTCGATGGCCACTCCAGCACCCCGCCAGGATCCCTCCGACGAGGACCTTTCCGTCAGCAGCCGGAAGACCTGGGCCGCCGGGGCGCCCGCGGTGGCCGAGTCGCTGCGGGTCGCCGAGCGGCAGATGGGGACCAGGCGTACCGCACTGACCCTCTTGCGGGTCAACCAGCCGGGCGGCTTCGACTGTCCCGGCTGCGCCTGGCCGGAGCCCGGTGAGCGCAGCCACTTCGAGTTCTGCGAGAACGGCGCGAAGGCGGTGGCCGAGGAGGCGACGCTGCGCAGGGTCGGTCCCGGGTTCTTCGCCGAGCACCCGGCCGGCGAGCTGGCCGCGAAGTCCGACTACTGGCTCGGCCAGCAGGGCCGCCTCACCGAGCCGATGTACAAGGCGCCGGACGCGGACCACTACCGTCCGGTCGGCTGGCCCGAGGCCATCCGGATCGCCGCCGAGGCGCTGCGCTCGTGCGAACCGGACGAGGCCGTCTTCTACACCTCCGGTCGCACGTCGAATGAGGCGGCCTTCCTCTACCAGCTGATGGTGCGCCGCTACGGCACCAACAACCTGCCGGACTGCTCGAACATGTGCCACGAGTCGAGCGGCTCCGCGCTGACCGAGACGCTCGGCGTGGGCAAGGGCTCGGTCTCGCTCGACGACCTGTACCAGGCCGATCTGATCGTCGTCCTCGGGCAGAACCCGGGCACGAACCACCCTCGGATGCTCACCGCGCTCGAAAAGGCCAAGCGCGCGGGAGCCTCGATCGTGGCGGTCAACCCGCTGCCGGAAGCCGGGCTGATCCGCTTCAAGAACCCGCAGCACGCCAGGGGCCTGATCGGTTCGGGCACCGCGCTCGCGGACGACTTCCTACAGATCCGCGTCAACGGCGACCTGGCGCTGTTCCGCGCGCTCGGCAGACTGCTGCTGGAGGCCGAGGACGGCGCGCCCGGCACCGTATTGGACCGCGCTTTCATCGACGAATACACGCACGGTTTCTCCGCGTACGAGAAGGACGTCCGTCAGACGTCCTGGGACGAGGTACGGGACGCGACCGGCCTTTCGCGCGAGCGGATCGAGTCGCTGGCCGAACGGGTGATCGCGTCGAAGCGCGTCATCGTCTGCTGGGCGATGGGGCTGACTCAGCACCGCAACTCGGTGCCCACCATCCGCGAGCTCGTCAACTTCCTGCTGCTGCGCGGGAACGTCGGCCGCCCCGGCGCCGGAGTCTGCCCGGTGCGCGGGCACTCGAACGTCCAGGGCGACCGCACCATGGGCATTTACGAGAAGCCCCCGGCGCGCTTCCTGGACGCGCTCGCCGCGGAGTTCGGGTTCGAACCGCCGCGCGAGCCGGGCTACGACACGGTCGACGCGATCCGGGCCATGCGCGACGGGAAGGTTTCGGTCTTCTTCGCGGTCGGCGGCAACTTCGTCACGGCCACGCCGGACTCGGCCGTGACCGAGGCGGCGATGCGCCGCTGCGCGCTGACCGTGCACGTCTCGACGAAGCTGAACCGCTCGCACGCGGTGACCGGCCAGGCCGCGCTGATCCTGCCCTGCCTCGGCCGCACCGAGCGCGACGTGCAGGGCGGCGGCGAGCAGTTCGTCACCGTCGAGGACTCGATGTCGATGGTGCACGCCTCACGCGGCCGGCTGGCCCCGGCCTCGCCGCAGCTCAAGAGCGAGGTCGCGATCATCGCCGCGCTGGCGCGGGAACTGTTCGGCCCGAGCCTCGACGACGACTACGAGGGCATCGACTGGGAGGGGTTGGCCGCGGACTACGACCGGATCAGGGACCGGATCGCCCGGGTGGTGCCCGGTTTCGCGGACTTCAACGCGCGCGTGCGAACGCCGGACGGCTTCCGGCTGCCGCACGGCCCGCGCGACTCGCGCACCTTCCCCACCGCTACCGGAAAGGCCAACTTCACCGTCAACGAGCTCGAAGTCCTGCGCGTCCCCGACGGGCACCTGCTGTTGCAGACCGTCCGCTCGCACGACCAGTACAACACGACCATCTACGGGCTCGACGATCGCTATCGCGGCATCAAGCAGGGACGACGGGTGGTTTTCGTGAATCCCGACGACCTGGCCGTGCTCGGGTTCGCCGACGGCGACCACGTGGACCTGGTCTCGGTGTGGCGGGACGGGGTCGAACGGCGCGCCGAGCGGTTCCGCGTCGTCAGTTACCCGACCGCGCGTGGATGTGCGGCCGCGTACTTCCCGGAGACCAACGTGCTGGTCCCGCTCGACTCGACCGCGCAGGTGTCGAACACGCCCACGTCCAAGTCGATCGTGGTGCGACTAGAGCGTGTTGAGAAGTAGGGCCGGATCAGGGCGCGGTGCCTGGCGCGTGCGATCGCAAGGCGTCGGGTCGTGTCCATGCTGGCGGTACGGGCGCGACCCGACAACGCGGCGAGCATGCACGCCAGGCGCCACGACCCCGGCCCTACGTCTCAAACACGCCCTAGAGCGAGCGCAGGTGCACGCACCGCAGTCGGCGCCGATGGCCGGAACCGTTTCTTGAGGTGATTCTCCACCAGATGGCGCAACCGATGCACCGTCACAAATGCAAACTATCCAGCCATATATAAACTGACGGTATGACACAAGTACGTACCGTTGACGGGCGGATCGCCGGCCGCCGAGGACAGGCCACCCGGACCCGGCTGCTCGAATGCCTCGGCGAGCTGATCGCTTCCACCTCGTACCGGGACGTAACGGTCATCGACGTGGCGCGGCAGGCGGGCACCTCCCCGGCGACCTTCTACCAGTACTTCCCGGACATCCAGACCGCGGTCGTCGAGCTGGCGAACGAGGTGCTGAAGGAGGCCGGGACGCTCAAGGACCTGGCCTCCGAACAGAGCTGGACCGGCCGCGGCGGCTCGGCCGCGGCCGCGGCCCTGGTGGACGGCTTCCTGGACTTCTGGCGGCAGCACGACGCGATCCTGCGGGTCGTCGACCTGGCGGCCGCGGAGGGCGACCGGCGGTTCTCCCGGATACGCATGAAGCTGCTCAACTCGGTGGTCCAGGCGCTCACCGAGGCGATTTCGCAGCTCCAGCGCAGTGGAAAGGTCGACCCAGAGGTGCACGCGGCGGCGACCGCGGGGGCGCTGGTGACCATGCTGGCGGCCAGCGCGGCGCACACCAAGGCCTTCGACAGCTGGTCGGTCAAGGACGGCGAACTGCGCTCCGGGCTGACCCGGCTGGTCGCCTGGGGCGTGACCGGCCGCAAGCCGAGCTGAGCCGAGCCGCGGTGCAGCGGCTGAGCAGCTACCTCACGCGGGTCAGGCTGTGCGCATCAGAGCTGCGTGCATCGGCGCTGCGTCGATCAGAGCCGTGCTCAGCAGAGCCGTGTCCATCGGGGCCCGTGCGCGTTGAACCGCGTCCGCATTGAGCAGCGCGCACATCAGACCCCGACAGCCGCCCGCCACTGGTCGAACCGGCGGCGGGCCGACCGGTCGGACAGTTCGATGCTGGCGATCACGATGACCATGACGAAGGTGCCGAGTCCCAGCACGAGCAGCCCAAGCCCGGCCAGCTTCGGCGAGAGCGAGCCGGCGAACTCGGTCGCGTCGTAGGCCGCGTGTGCGAGCACGATCGGCCAGAGCAGCCGCCAGCGCCGGTAGACCCAGATGTTGCCGACGGTGAAGAAGATCACCGCGAGCGAGGCCCATCCGTAGTACAGATGGAACGGGATGCGCAGCGCGATGGCGACGAGGTATATCACCCACGCTCGCCTGGCGAACCCGGCCTGCTCCAGCGTGGTGACCACCATCCCGGTGATCAGCACTTCCTCGCCGAATCCGGCCGCCAGCGCGACCACGATCCCGACCGGGATCATCCACAGGCTGCTGCCCTGGTCCGGCGCGCCGGTGTTGCGGCCGGTGACGTTCACGTACACGACCACGGCCAGCAGGAATCCGAGCACGCCGGCCATCGAGAGGAAGAACGCCCGGACGAACTGCCAGCCCGGACCGCGATCGCGCGGCCGGTTCGGGAGGTAACCCATCTGCGGGTACGGAGCGTAGACGGGGTAACCGGGCTGCGGCGGCGCGGAGTAAGGCGGCGCGTACAGCTGAGTCTGCGTCGGATACGGGTACTGCGCTGTCGGCTGATATTGGGCCGTGTGCGGGTACTGGGCTGAGTGCGGGTACTGGGCCGGGTACTGATTCGGGTACTGGGCTGTGGAGCTCTGGTACGTCGGTGCAGGGTATGCGGCATAGCCCTGGTAGGCGGCGTAGCCCTGATAGTGCATGGGCGGCGGGGTCGGCCTGGCGAAGCGACCGAAGACCGAGCGCAGCGTGACGCCGCGGCGCAGGCTGAAATACGCCACGCCGAAGACGACCGTCGAGGCCTGCATGATGTACTGCATCATCTCGCTGCCGGCTTCGAGCCAGTTGCGGATCTGCTGGTTGTCGCTCAGGTCGGGATTCGTGAGCAGGCCGACCGCGCTGATCACGCCGAGCCCGAAGGCGACGAAGTAGACCGCGCCGATCTCGCCGAACGCGCGCAGCGGGGAGATCGGCCCGGGCTGCGCGCTGCGCGCCTCGGCCGGAGGCTGCTGCGGCGGGACGGCGTCCGGGCCCGGAGGGAGCGGCGGCGGCGCAGCCGGCACGGCGGGCGCCGGGAAGGGCGTCGCGGCGCCGTCGACCGGGCCCGGCTGCGGGCCCTGTTCCTGAGTCTGGTCCACCGGCGCTCCAAGCTCTGATCGTCATCGCTCGTCGGCGTGACAACTACCCCGAATAGGCGAGAGTCTGCCTTTGTATCACGTCGAGCCTATGCCGAGACGCTGGGACAAGGCGTTCAGGGAGATGAGAGTTGGCTCAGCTGGAGCCGCTGCGCGTTGAGGGCGTCACCGCGGGATATCGCGGGGTGCCGGTACTGCGCGACGTCACGTTGACCGTCGAAACCGGGCAGGTCGTGGGCCTGGTCGGCCCGAACGGCGCGGGTAAATCGACGCTGCTGGACGTGATCTGCGGTTCGTTGCGGCCGACCACCGGGCGAGTATGGCTGTTCGGCCGGGACGTCACGAAGCTCCCGGTACATCGGCGCGCGCGCCTGGGGCTCGGGCGCACGTTCCAGCGGCTCGAACCGTTCAGCTCGCTGAGCATCGCCGACAACCTGCTGGTCGCGGCGGAACAGGCCGGGGGCGGCGAAGAGCAGGCGAAGCAGGCCGTGCACGCGCTGCTGCGCCGCTTCGGCCTGGTGGACTTCGCCGGGCAGCCGCTGGCCGCTGTGCCGACCGCAGTGGCCCGGATCGTGGAGATCGCGCGGGCACTGGCGGCCGGGGCGCGGATGCTGCTGCTGGACGAGCCGTCCTCGGGCATGAGCGAGCAGCAGGTACGCGAGTTCGCCGGCACCGTGCGCGCACTGCGCGGCGACGGGCTTTCCGTGGTGCTGGTCGAGCACGATCCCGAGCTGGTCGGCGCGGTGTGCGACGAGGTGTACGAACTCGGCCTTCAGCGAGGCGTGCTCAGCCGAGCAGCCGGATCGCGTCCAGCGCCCAGTACGTCAGGATGACGGAGGCACCGGCGCGGCGGATCGAGGTCAGCGTCTCCAGGATCGCCTGCTCCCGGTCGATCCAGCCGTTCGCCGCGGCCGCCTCGACCATCGCGTACTCGCCGGAGATCTGGTAGGCCGCCACCGGGACCTCCACCGCGTCGGCAACCTGCCGCACGATGTCCAGGTACGACATCGCCGGCTTGACCATCACCAGGTCAGCGCCCTCGGCCACGTCGAGCCGCACCTCGCGCAGCGACTCGACCGCGTTCGCCGGGTTCTGCTGATAGGTCTTGCGGTCGCCGGTCAGCTGCGACTCCACCGCTTGGCGGAACGGGCCGAAGAACGCCGACGAGTACTTCGCCGCGTACGCCAATATCGCGGTGTCCTGGTACCCGGCCGCGTCCAGCGCCCGCCGCACGAAGCCGACCTGACCGTCCATCATCCCGCTGGCGCCGAGCATGTGCGCCCCGGCCCCGGCCTGAGCGAGCGCCATCTCGCCGTAGATCTCCAGCGTCGCGTCGTTGTCGACGGTGCCGTCGGCGCGCAGGACGCCGCAGTGCCCGTGGTCGGTAAACTCGTCGAGGCACAGATCGCTCATGATCACGGTCGAGTCGCCGACCTCGCCGGCAACTTCACGGATCGCCCGCTGAAGGATGCCGTCCGGATCGACCCCGGCCGAGCCGATGGCGTCGCGCTCCTCGGGCACCGCGAACAGCATCAGGCCGCCGACTCCGGCGGTCACCGCCTCGTGCGCCGCCTTACGCAGGCTGGAGAGCGAGTGCTGCACGACGCCGGGCATCGACGCGATCGGCGCGGGCTCCAGCAAGCCCTCCTTCACGAACATCGGCAGCACGAACTCGGCCGGGTGCAGGCGAGTCTCAGCCACCATCCGGCGCAGCGCCGGGGTACGCCGCAGCCGGCGCGGCCTGACGTTCGGGAACTGAGCCGCAGTCATGACGACCAGCCTATTCCAATCGGGTGAACCCAGGTGGCGGCTTTGGACAGCCGCTCACCTCATCACATGTTCGCGCCGTCAATTCAACACAGCGTCAATCCAACACAGCGTTACTTCGCGCGGCGGGCACGCGAGGAGCGCCGCTCAGAGGGCCGCAGCACCGGCTCTCCGGCCGCGATCGCCGCCTCACGCCGCGCCCTGCCGAACGCGGCCAGCGCCTCGGCCAGCACCGCGGCGCTCGGCTCCGGCGCGAGCACGTCCACGCGCAGCCCGTGCTCCTCGGCCGTCTTCGCGGTCTGCGGGCCGATGCACGCGATCACCGTGGAGGCGTGCGGCTTGCCCGCGATGCCAACGAGGTTCTTGACCGTAGACGAGGAGGTGAACAGCACCGCGTCGAAGCCGCCGCCCTTGATCGCCTCACGCACCTCGGCGGGCGGAGGCGCCGCGCGCACCGTGCGGTACGCGGTCACGTCGTCCACCTCCCAGCCGAGTTCGACCAGCCCCGCGACCAGCGTCTCCGTCGCGATGTCGGCGCGCGGCAGGAACACCCGCTCGATCGGGTCGAAGGCCGGGTCGTACGCGGGGAAGTCCTCCAGCAGGCCCGCCGCCGACTGCTCGCCCGAGGGGACCAGATCCGGCACGACCCCGAAGGCCCGCAGCGCCCTCGCGGTCTGCTCGCCGACCGCCGCCACCTTGATCCCGGCGAACGCGCGCGCGTCGAGGCCGTACTCGCCGAACTTCTCGGCGACCGCCTTGACCGCGTTGGCCGAAGTGAAGGCGACCCACTCGTACCGGCCGGTGACCAGTCCCTTGACCGCACGCTCCATCTGCTGCGGAGTGCGCGGCGGCTCCACGGCGATGGTCGGCACCTCGTGCGGCACCGCGCCGTAGGACTGCAACTGCTCGCTGAGCGCCCCGGCCTGCTCCTTGGTGCGCGGGACCAGCACCCGCCAGCCGAACAGCGGCCTGGTCTCGTACCAGGACAGTTCGGAGCGGCGTTCCACTACCGAACCCACGACCACCACGGTATCCGGGGACGGCTTGATCATGTGTTCGGCCTTGAGCCCGGCCGCGATCCGGTCGAGCGTGCCGGTGATGGTGCGCTGCGAGGTGAGCGAGCCGTCGACGGTCACGGCCACCGGGGTGTCGGCCGACCGGCCGGCCGCGAGCAACTCGGCGGCGACCTCGTCGATCCGGTCGCCGATGCCCATCAGCACGAGCGTCGAGGTGGTCGTGCCCGCCTCGCCGAGCTGCCGGTGCCAGTCGGACCAGGCGGTGAAGTCGGCGTGGTCGTCCAGGCGCGGCGCGGACAGCAGCCGCACGTCGCCGATCGAGCCCTTGGTCAGCGGGATCCCGGCGAACACCGGGACCGCGGTGGCGCGGGCCAGTCCGGGCACGACCTC
Organism: Actinocrinis sp.; assembly: GCF_035946395.1. Lineage (NCBI taxonomy): Bacteria > Bacillati > Actinomycetota > Actinomycetes > Catenulisporales > Actinospicaceae > Actinocrinis > Actinocrinis sp. The sequence continues at coordinate 23,559 of NZ_DASYZI010000214.1, read as the reverse complement.
GAAGGGCAGTCCCGCCTGCGCGCAGGCCGCGGCCTCCGCCTCGAACGAGCCGAAGAGCCCGGGGTCGCCGTCGAGCAGGCGCACCACCGACTTGCCTGCCCGCACCGCCGCGCTGATCTGGTCGAAGCAGACCAGCGGCGGCGCGGACGCCGCGCCGAACCTGGCGCCGTCGCCGTTGCCTGAATGGCCGTTCGTCGGCGGGAGAGCGTCGTCGAACGAGGCGGGCTCGATCTCGATCACCTCGATGCCGTGCCGGCAGCGCGGCGCGAAGCGGTCGAGCAGAACCGGGTCGACGACGAGCACGTCGGCGTCGGCAAGCAATGCGGCGGCGCGCACGGTCAGCAGATCCGGGTCGCCGGGACCGGCGCCCACGAAACTGACTCGCGCACGCGCGGCGTTGTTCGGCCTCTGCGACTCGGTGGCCTCGGACTCCGTGTCGGCGATAGACGCGGAGTGCTCGACGATCGCTTCGTCCGCCACCGCTATCCGCGTATCCATAGCGTTCGCCGCGGTACGCCCCTGGTCGTCCGAACGCAGAGCGTCGGGGAGCGCAGTGGCAGTAGTCGCGTGCCCGTTCGTGTGTGCAATGAGGTTCTGTGCGGAAACGGATCCGGTCGTGAGAGTCACGGCTGCTTCCCCATCAAGCCGGCGGCGCCCTGGTCGAGCATCCGCGCGGCGAGCTCACGCCCGAGCCGCTCGGCCTCGTCCACGGTTCCGGTGGCGGACATCCTGATCGACCGGGGGACCGTGCCCGGTGTGACATCCTCGGTCGCGATCTCGACCTCGGCGACGGTCCCGGTCAATTGCAGTTCGCGCCCGACCGCGACGGCGTAGCCGCCCACGGGCGCTGAACACCCCGCTTCGAGCGCGGCGAGCAGTGCGCGCTCGGCCTGGACCGCGGCCCGGGTGGGCGCGTGGTCCAGGGCTGCCAGTTCGGCCACGAGCCCGGCGTCGGCGGCCCGGCACTCGACCGCGAGGGCGCCCTGACCGGGAGACGGGAGCATCTCCGACGGGTCGAAGCAGTCGGTCGCCTCGCCGATCCGTCCAAGCCGGCTCAGGCCCGCGTAGGCGAGGACGACGGCGTCCAACTCGCCCTTGACCACGTAGCCGACCCGAGTGTCGACGTTCCCGCGGACCGGCACGACCTCCACATCCTGGCGCAGCAGCCGCAGCTGCGCGGCGCGGCGCGCGGAGCCGGTGCCCACCCGCGCGCCGGACGGCAGGTCGGCGAACTTGAGCTGATCGCGGGCGACCAGCACGTCGCGCACGTCCTCGCGTTCAGGCACGGCGGCCAGCGCGAGTCCCACGGCCGCAGCCGTGGGCAGATCCTTGAGCGAGTGCACCGCGAGGTCCACCTCGTGCGCGAGCAGCGCGTCACGCAGTGCGTTGACGAAAACGCCGGTGCCGCCGATCTGGCTCAGCGCCTCCCTGGAGACGTCGCCGAAGGTGGTGATCTCCACCAGTTCGACCGGCCGGCCGGTGGCTTCGGTCACCGCCGCGGCGACCAGCCCGGACTGCACGAGCGCGAGCGCGGAGCGCCTTGTTCCCAGCCTGAGTGGTCGGTTCGTCATGCGCCGTCTTCTCCTCCGGTGACGACCTCGGCCCGGCTGACCGCAGCGGGCGCGGCCGGATCGAGGTTGAAAAGTTCCCGCAGCGCGACCGCGTAGGAAGTGCCGCCGGGGTCGGACGCCAGCTGCTTGACCCGCACGGTCGGCTCGTGCAGCAGCTTGTCCACGACGCGCCGCACCGTGTTGGCCACCTCGGCGCGAGTCTTGGCGTCGAGCTCGGGCACCCGGCCGTCGAAGCGGGCGAGTTCGGCCTCGACGACCTCCGCGGCCATGCCGCGCAGCGCGGTCACGGTGGGCCCGACGGTCGCGGCCCGCTGTGCGGAGTCGTAGGCGGCGACCTCCTCGGCGACTATCCGCCGCACCGCCTCGACGCTGCCCTGCTCCGCCCGGGCCGCGCCAACGCGCTCGGCGTCGGCGATCCGCTCCAGGTCGATCAGACTGACGCCGGGCAGGGCTCCGACCTCGGGGGCCACATCACGCGGCAGCGCGAGGTCGACCACGACCCGGCGCCGAGCAGTATCCGGTGCGGTGTTACTCGACGCAGTGTTACTCAATGACACTGTGTCACTCAACGACGCAGTGTTACTCAACCCAGTGTCACTCGACGCGGCGTCAGTTGCCGACAGCGTGTCGGTTGTGATCATCGTGCCGATGGCGCCGGTGCACGAGACGATCAGGTCGGCGCCGGCCAGGCTCTCGGCCAGCCGGTCCAGTCCGAGCGCGCGGCCGCCCACCGCCTCGGCGAGCCGGCCCGCACGGTCTGGTGTGCGGTTGACCACGGTCAAGTCGAGGCCCGGGTACATCCGGGAAAGCGTCGTGGCGGCCAGCGAGGACATCGAGCCCGCGCCGACGACCACCGCGTGCTGCGGGCGTCCGCCGTCCAGCAGCGGCAGGGCCAGGTCGAGCGCCGCGGTCACCAGGGACTGGCCCGCACGGTCGAGGCCCGTCTCGCTGTGCGCCCGCTTGCCGACCCGCAGCGCCGTCTGCGCCAGGTCATTGAGCACCCGTCCGACGGTGCCCTCCGCCTGCCCGTTGGCGAGGGCGCCGCGCAGCTGGCCGAGCACTTGCGGCTCGCCGACGACCATCGAATCCAGGCCGCAGGCGACGTTGAACAGGTGCTGCGCGGCGCGGTTGTCGTAGTGGACGTACAGGTGCTCGTTCAGCTCCTCGGCCGGCACCTCGGTGTACGCGCTGATCAGCGCGGACAGGTCGGTGAGCGCGCCGTGGAACCGGGTCACGTCGGCGTAGACCTCAAGCCTGTTGCAGGTCACGACCGCGATCGCCTCGACGACATGCTCGGTGCCGACAGCGTCGCCGACCAGCTTGGCCACCTGCTCCGGCGGCAGCGCGGCCCGCTCCAGCAGCGGGATGGGTGCGGAACGGTGGGACAGCCCGATCACGAGAAGGCTCATGCCGGCCTCACTTCGTCATAGCCGTAGCGCGGCATCGGCTCGCTGTCAGCCGCCGAGTCCGCGTACTGCGCCGCCTCCGAGTACCGGGCGGCTTCCGGGAACGTGTTCTCTGCGTTCGTGTCGATCTCTGCGTACGCGTCGGCGGCGCCTGCGACGCTCGCGTCGTCGAACTCGCCGGGGTTCACCGGATCCTCGCGCAGCCGCCGCACGCGACGGGTCCGCACGACGCCGGGTGCGGCGTGGTTGTTGGCGGTCTTGCGCTGCTCGTGGAACGCGAGGATCTGGAGCTCGATGGAAAGGTCCACCTTGCGCAGGTCCACTCCGGGCGGCACGGACACCACGGCGGGGGCGAAGTTGAGGATGGAGGTGACGCCCGCCGCGACAAGCCGGTCCGCCACCTCCTGGGCGGCGGTCGGCGGCACCGCGAGCACGGCGATGGAGATGCCGTTCTCCACGATGACCTCGTCGAGCTCGTCGATGTGCCGGATCACCAGCCCGGCCACCCGGTTGCCGGACAGCCGCGGGTCGGCGTCGAGCAGGGCCGCGATGCGGAAGCCGCGGCTGACAAAGCCGCCGTAGTTCGCCAGGGCGTGGCCGAGATTGCCGATGCCTATGATCGCGACCGGCCAGTCCTGGGACAGTCCGAGCTCGCGGGAGATCTGGTACACGAGGTACTCGACGTCGTAGCCGACGCCGCGTGTCCCGTAAGAGCCCAGATACGACAGGTCCTTGCGCAGCTTCGCGGAGTTGACCCCGGCGATGACCGCGAGTTCCTCGGAGGACGCGGTCGCTATGCCGCGCTCCTCCAGTGCGCGCAGTGCACGCAGGTACACCGGGAGCCGGGCCACCGTCGCCTCAGGGATCGCCGAGGCGGCACGGCCCGAGGGCCCCTCGCCGCCACGGCCCGGGGGGCCTGGGGTACGCAATGTGGCCATCGTGCTCCTGTAGGCGCTGTCGCGGTGGGACTTGTTGCCGGAGCGCGCCCCACGAATGGTGGGCCTGCCTCAGCACCTGCCCGACAGCGTAGGACTTTGTGAACGCGCGCACAAAGTGCACATCCGAATTGTCCGGAAAGACTACTATCTTCCCTTTGTCATCCGGCTGCGGCGTTGACCAGCGCTGGACGAACCAGCCCTCGCCCGGCGGGCCGCTGGATGCGACCGAAGTCACAACGGCCGACGTTAGGCCTCAACCGAAGTCACAGTGTGCTGCCAGCAGCCTGCCAGCGCGATGCCAGGCAATCCACAGCGGCGCCGGTGCAGTGCCGGCCGGATCAGTGTCGATCTCAGATGAGCGCAGTGCCACAGGAGGACTGCGTCGCATGAGTCAAGCGCCAAAGGCTGGTGTCGTCAGACGCTCAGCGCAGCGCGCAGCCGCGCCTCGTCCACTCGCCAGAAGTCGTGCCTGTGCCCGTCGACGAGGGTCACCGGGATCTGCTCCCAGTACTGTTCGGCCAGCTCTCGGTCCTGCGTGATGTCCAGTTCGGTCCAGCCGACGCCCAGATCCTCGGCGACGCGGACGACCACGGCGCGGGCGTCGTCGCACAGGTGGCAGCCGGGCTTGCCGATCAAGGTGATCCGGGTGGTCTCCATGCCGAACACAGTAACGACTCGCGCCGGGGCCGGCGCACCGGACCCGGATACATATCCGGATACGTACCCGAGTTCACTAGTCGCCGGGCCGTAACCAAGCGGGCATCAAAGCCGGACGTGGAGTTACCTAGCGGCGAGTATGGTCTACTCCCATGGCACCCCGAACAGTCGCGCAGCTCACGACCGGTCAGGCCGCCCAGACCGCCGCGGCGCAGGCCGACGGCGCAGCCCTGTCCGGTGTGCCCGCCGCAGCCGGGCCCAGAGTCGCCGGACCGTCGGCGCAGCTCGAACCGCGCCGGCCCGGGACCGTCAGCACGGTCACGCCGTTCACCGGCTTCACCGGGCCCCGGGGCGGCGGACCGGCCGCGTTCTTCGACCTGGACAATACCCTGATCCAGGGCGCCTCGCTGTTCCACGTGGCCCGCGGGATGGCCGCGCACCGGATACTCAGCGGCCGGGACATCGCCAGGTTCGGCTGGGGCCAGTTGACCTTCCGGTTCCGCGGCGAGCGAGCCGGGACGATGGAGTCGACGCGCGACCGGGCGCTGTCCTTCGCCGCCGGGCACACCGTCAGCGAGATCATCGCGATCTGCCATGCGATCTTCGACGACTACCTTGAGCGCAAGATCTGGCCGGGCACCAGGGCGCTGGCCCAGGCGCACCTCAACCGGGGCGAACCGGTCTGGCTGCTGACCGCCGCTCCCGACGAGTTGGCGAACATCATCGCGCACCGGCTCGGCTTCACCGGGGCGCTGGGCACCGTCGCCGAGTCCGTCGACGGCGTCTACTCAGGCCGCATCTGCGGCCAGGTGCTGCACGGACCAGCGAAGGGCGCCGCGATGCGTGAACTCGCCGAGCGCGAGGGATACACGTTGCACGCCTGCCACGCGTATTCGGACTCGGCCAATGACCTGCCGATGCTTACCTCGGTCGGTTACCCCCACGCGGTCAACCCGGACCGCAAGCTGCGGCACTACGCGTTGCAACGTGGCTGGCCGGTCGTCGAGTACCGCGCCGGGGTGCGCCTGATGCGGGCCGGCATCCCGAGCTCAGCCGCGATCGGCGCGACGGCGGGCGCCATGGCGGCCGGTGCCGCACTGCGCCGCTCCCAGCGGCGGCGCGAAGCCACCGACTCCGCCATCGGCTGAGTCCCAAAGCTGCTGCCTCGGCCGTCGGCCGAGCCACAAAGACACTGCTTCAGCCATTCGCTGATACACGAAGACACTGCCTCGGCCGCCAGTTGAGCCGCGCCACGGCACGCCACTCCCCATCGTCGAGCTTTTGCGTACCGACGTCGAATCTTTGGTCGTCGGGCATTCGAGCCGTTCGGCATTCGCGAAACGGGTCCGGAGTCGACAATCGGGTCAGCCAGTGTTGATATGACCGTAGTTGATCCGACCGCATTGGTCTGACTGGCGGATGACACGCCATCAAACGTTCGTCCATGCTTAGACCGTGCGCTTTCACTGCCCTCCGACACGTGCAGTAACGTCGCCGACACGAAGCGATATCCTCGGCGGACCTCGGTCAGTCCGGGCCTGTCGTGCCAAACCCACACACGAGGGGAGCGATTTTCCCTACGATGTGGGAACGGCCCACGAGCGGTGATCGCCTCCGCACGCTCGGTCATGATCGGCCCTCCGATCACGACCGGCGGCCCGCATCCCACGCGGACCGGTGCAACGGCGCCGCACTGCTACGTCGTCCTCCACGGCGGCGTGGCCATGGTTAGGCAGACCTGCCCGAGAGGATTCGTGCAGCACCCTCACGCGGCGGGCTGACGCAGCCCCCGAACAGCTGGAGTCCCGTGCATCGAGACGTCAGGGCCGACGCCGTCGGCTTGACCGGTCTGCGGATGGCCGTGGTCGCGATGGCGGCCTCGGCGGTCCCGGACCGGCCGACGGCCACGCCGCGTTCGCTCGAATCCCCGGCCTCACCGCCCGGGGAGCTGCCCGCGCCGCGGCACGAGCCCGCCGCCGAGCCGTACCGGCCACGGCAGCAGGACGGTGGCCGACGCAACAACGGCCAGCACAACAACGGCCGTCACGACGAACGCGGCCAGGACGCCGAGTCGATGCGGATGCTGGCCCTGGTCCGGCTGGCGCAGGACGGCGACGGCGAGGCCTTCGGCCAGCTCTACGACGCCTACTCGGACACCGTCTACCGCTACATCTACTACCGCGTCTCCAACAAGCCGCTGGCCGAGGACCTGACCAGCGAGACCTTCCTGCGCGCGCTGCGCCGCATCTCCACCTTCACCTGGCAGGGCCGCGACTTCGGCGCCTGGCTGGTGACCATCGCCCGCAACCTGGTCGCCGACCATTTCAAGTCCAGCCGCTACCGCCTCGAAGTGCCCACCGGGGAGATGCTCGACTCCGACCAGACAGAGTCGAGCCCCGAGGACAGCGTGCTGGCATACCTGTCCAACAAAGCGCTGCTCGACGCGGTCTGCCAGCTCAACTCCCAGCAGCAGGAGTGCGTCACGCTGCGGTTCCTGCACGGCCTTTCGGTGGCCGAGACCGCGAAGATCATGGGCAAGAACGACGGCGCGATCAAGACGCTCCAGTACCGCGCGATCCGCACCCTGGCCAGGCTGCTCCCGGCGGACGCCCTCCGGTGACCGAGGCCGCGATACGCACTCTTCGAACTTCGCCGGGGCCGCGGCGCAGGGTCGGCCGACGCACAGCGGCGGGCGAGCGCACGGCCGCACAAAAGCATCGGTCAGGTTCGAAGAGCCTGATATACCGGATGGCGCGCTCCGCGTACCGACCCCCGGAGGGGTGCGGTGGCGTAACTCCGTCCGTATCACAGTCGTTACACCGGGTAACCGTGTGGATACGCGAAAACACCGGATGTGCAGGGGCAATTGCACGATCCACTCGTCCGGGTGAAATTGCGGCACGACCGCGTGCCCAAGGCCGACCCGGGCACAACCTTGCCCAGTCGGGACGAGTCAAACTTGCGTCGGCGGCGAAATGGCTGCCCTGGAAGGGATGGGAGGTGGCAGGCGAATGGCACAGCGCCGCAGTGGTGGCCCATGGCCGTCCCCGTCCAATGAGCGCCGACTCGCGGAGGAGTTCGACCTCGCACTGAGCGCGGCGACAGCCGACGGTTCGGGACGCGGCGGTTCCGGCAAAGGCAGTCCGCAGTCGCGTCGACGCTCGTATGACGAGCCGTCATACGACGAAGCGTCTTACAACGGCGGGCCGAGCAACGGCCCGTTGGACGATGGCCGGTTGAACGGGGCCGCGCACGACGGATACGACGCGAGGGCGCGGCGGGAGTCGCGGGAGTCTTCGTCGGCCACGCCCGCCGATCCGATCAACTCCCTGGTGGCGTTGACCCGCCGGGTCGAGGACGCCGGGACGGCGCTGTCCGGCATGGACGAAGCCTTCCGGGCCCAGCTGCGCGCGCGACTGGTCCGGCTCACCCCGGAACTGGCCGCCGCCCCGGCCAAGGGTCAGGTCCCGGCCCAGCGCGGCGGACGGCACGCCGGACTGCGCAAGCCGGTCACGGCACGCCCGTCGCACAGCGGTGGCGGCATCTCGGCGTCCTGGCGGCGACGGCTGCTGGCGGCGGGAGTCGGCGTGGCGGTGGCCACCGGCTCCGTCGGCGGCATCGCGATCGCCTCGGCCGGGGCGGTGCCGGGCGACCCGCTGTACAGCGCGAAGAAGATGTTCGAGAACATCCAGCTCTCGCTCTCCGGTTCGCCGACCGACCGCGGCGGCGAGTACCTGAAGCTGGCCGACACCCGGCTGTCCGAGATCGAGGCACTGCTCTCCCGCCGGGACGCCGACGTGCCCGGCTCGCCGACCACGGCCTACCTCGACCAGGACCTCACCGATCTACAGACCATGATCGCCGACGGCGGGAACGTCCTGCTCGGCCAGGTACGCACGCAAGGCGACCAGCAGGCGGTACATCTGCTGTCCGACTTCCTGCTCACCGAACGCCAGCGGGTCGCCGACCTGGCCTGGCAGTTGCCGCTGACGTTGCAGAACCGTCCGACGCACATCGTGGCCACGATGGACACCCTCTACCTCCAGCTCCAGGCGGCGGTGGCCGCGCTACCGCCTCCCGGCAGCGCGACGCCGACGCCGTCCACCGGCCCGCAGCCGGACGACGGCACGAATTCGAGCGCCGGCGCCGGCCAGGGCGGCAGCACGTCGGCCTCGCACGCCCGTGGCGGGCGGCCTGGTGATTCACACGGCGTCAGCCCGTCCGGGCAGCGGTCCGCCGGAGCCTCGGGCAGCCCGGGGGCAAGCCCCAGCGCCTCGCCGTCCGCGTCGACGCCGCCGCCGATAAACGTGCACCTGCCGCTGCCGATACTGCCGTCGATAAGCATCGACCTGCCGCCGCTGCTCATCCTGCCCGGAATCAACCTCGGGCTCGGCGGCTCCGGCTCGAATCCGAGCGCCACACCCGGCCACTGACGGCTCCGCGCAGCGCGAGCAGGGCCTCGACAGAGAAGCAGCGCCGCTCGGGCGAAAAAGGCGGCTCGGAAAAAGGCGGCTCAGAAGAGGGCGGCTCAGAAGAGGGCGGCTCAGAAGAAGACCGAGCGGCGCTGCAACAGCAGCCGGTACAGCGTGTCCTGAATCGTCTCGCGGACCTGGTCGGTCAGGTTGAACACGAGCATCGGGTCGTCCGCGGCGCCCGGGTCGTAGCCGGAGGTGTCGATCGGCTCGCCGAAGGCGATGTACCACTTGGACGGCAGCGGGATCAGCCCGAGCGGCCCGAACCACGGGAAGGTCGGGGTCACCGGGATGTACGGCAGGTTGAGCAGCCGGGCCAGCGGCCTGATGTCGCCGATCTTCGGGTAGATCTCCTCGGCGCCGACGATCGCGGTCGGGACGATCGGCGTGCCGGTGCGCAGCGCCGCCGAGACGAACCCGCCGCGGCCGAAGCGCTGGAGCCGGTAGCGGTCGGCGAAGGGCTTGCCGATGCCCTTGAAGCCCTCGGGCCACACGCCGACCACCTCGCCCCCGGTCAGCAGCCGCTCGGCGTCCGGGTTGCAGGCCAGCGTGTGCCCGGCTTTACGGGCGAGCTCACCGACGAACGGCATGCTGAACACCACGTCGGCGGCCAGCATGCGCAGGTGCCGGCGGGCCGGGTGGTGGTCGGCGAGGGCGATCTGCGTCATCAGCGCGTCGAGCGGCAGGGTGCCGGAGTGGTTGGCGACGATCAGCACGCCGCCCTTGTCCGGCACCTGGTCGATGCCCCGGGTCTCCACCCGGAAGTACCGCTCGTACAGTGGGCGGAACACGCCGAGCAGCACGTTCTCGGTCAGCTCCGGGTCGAAGCCGAACTCGTCGACCTCGTAGTCACCGGTGATCCGCCGGCGCAGGAAGGCCAGGCCACGCGCGGCGCGCCGCTCCCAGTCGGCACCGCCGAGCAGTCGGCCGACGGTGTCGATCGGGTCCGTCGGCGGCCGCACGGCCGTCCGGCGCTCCTGCGGCTGCTCGCTCACCCGTCCTCCTTCCAGTCGCCGACCCCGTTACTCCCTTCATCCTCCCCGAATACACCGTTCTGTCGGCGCACGGCGCGATCGGCAAGCATGTCGGTCAGCCGCTGCTCGGCCGTGGCGACCGCAGTCCGTGAGATCAGCGGACGCAGTCCGGCGGCCCCGGCGTGTGCGGTAACCGCCTCCGCAGTGCTGTAACGCAGCGTCACACCAAGCCGGGAGCCGAGCCGCGTGGTGTCGAGCACCCGGCCGTAGGTCAGCAGGCTGAGCTGATCGGCGGTGAAGTCGGCGAGCCCGGTGCGCTTGAGCACGGCACCGAGCGTGGAGGTCGTGAAGGCGGGCACCGGGAAGGTCGGCCGGCCGAGGCGGCGGGCGATCTGGGAGAGCGTCAGCACGCCAGCCCCGGCGACGTTGTACGTGCCGGGGCGGGTCTCCCCCGCGGCGGCCCGGATGGTCTGCACCACGTCGTCGATGTGCACGAACTGGAGCCGCGGATCGAAGCCGAGCACGGTCGGCAGCACGGGCAGCGAGAGGTAGTCGACGAAGGCGGTCTGCACGTCCGGCCCGAGGAAGTTGGCGAAACGCAGGATGGTGATCGCGACGTCGGGACGGCGGCGGGCGAAGCCGCGCACGTAACCCTCGACCTCGGTGACGTCCTTGCCGTAGCCGGAGCGGGGCGGGCGGTGCGGCTCGGTTTCCTCGGTGAACAGGGCGGGATCGCGCGAGGCGCAGCCGTAGACCGCCGCGGAGGACTTCACCACGAGGCGCCGCACGCTGGGCGACTTCTGGCAGGCCGCGAGCAGCTGCATCGTGCCGATGACGTTGCGTTCCTTCATCGCGGTGCGGCCGCCGGCCTGGGCCGGGGCGGCGAGCACGTCGAGATGCAGCACGGTGTGCGGGCGCACCCGGGCGATCAGCGAGGCGACTTCGGGCGTGCGCAGGTCGGCGCGGACCGTCTCCACGCCCTCGACCCGGTCCTCGGGCCGCGGCTCGCGCAGGTCGACCGCGACGATCCGGTCCACCGGGAACTCTCCGGCCACGCCGTGGCGCAGCAGGTCACGCAGCACGGCCGCGCCGAGCCTGCGCGCCGCGCCCGTCACCAGAATGGTCCCGGAGTCGTTCAAACCCGCGCTACCGCCTCCCGGTCCCGCAAGCCAAGACCAAGACCCTCCTCGAACATGACCGGGGCCGGCGACGCAGGGTCGGCCGACGCGCGGCGGCAGGCGAGCCCACAGCCGCCACGAAAGCACCGGTCGGGTTCGAAGAGCCACCAAGAGCCCTCTTCGAACGTAATCGGGGCCGGCGGCGCAGGGTCCGACACAAAGCGACGGACGGGCCTACAGCCGCCACAAAGGCACCGGTTGGGTTCGAAGAGCCGCCAAGAGCACTGCGACCTCGGACGCGACCGCGCGACTACTTCTTGTTGCGACGCTGGATGCGCGTCTTCTTCAGCAGCTTGCGGTGCTTCTTCTTGGCCATGCGCTTGCGGCGCTTCTTGATGACCGAGCCCACTTGGAACCCTCGCTCACTATGCACGGATGTGACAGGGATCCAGGGTACCCGCCCGGAGGGCGAACTCAGGACCGCGGACTCGATCGCCGCCTCGGACTCACTCGCGCCGCCGCGCGCTCACGCGGTCACTCGGTGCTGCCGACGTACGCGCCGGAGAGGTATTCGCGGACCGCCTTCGAGGGTACCCGGAACGAGCGACCTACACGTACCGCGGTCAGCTCTCCCGAGTGAACCATCCGGTAGACGGTCATCTTGGAGACCCGCATCACCCCGGCCACCTCGGCAACCGTGAGGAAGCTCACGTCCTCGAGCGCCGTCCCGTCGCCGAACAGCTGCGGACGAGATGCGCCTGCGACCTGTTCGGTGTCGGCGGAATGGGCATTGGGCATCTGGGTCAACCACCTTTCGCGCAGACGCGTTGACACCGGCATCCCCTCCGTCCGATAGTCCATACGCGTGTGCGTTCCGTCTCCCACAGTAGTTGCCCGTGATGCGAATGGGGAGAGCGATTCCGAATTATGGGGATATCCCTACCACCTCATTACGCAGTCTTACGCTGCTGAAGTGAAAGTTGCGCCGTTTTGCGCGCTAAGGGCACGTAGGGTCGCACAGAGGTACTGCACGGCGCAGTAGTGTCAGACGGCTCAGTCGCGCCGGATTTGCGCGCTCCCGACGCGTGCGAGCACGTAGTCACCGAGGAGCTCATACTGCTCCGGATCGAGCCCGTCGTCGAGAGGGACTGCAACTTGCACGGTGCCCTCGTCCTCGCCGACGAACAGCGCCGGGTCGTTGCAGTCCGCGAACCCGATCGCGTCCACCCCGGCCTGGGCCGCGCCGCCGCACCAGCCGTGGTCGGCGAGCACCAGGTCGGGCAGCGGTTCGTGCCGCGCGGCCAGCTCGGCCAGCACCGCCCGGATCGGCCGGGCCGCGTGGCTGTGCGCCGTGCCGCCGATGTCTTCGACCATTGCGACACCCTGGTGGTACCTGACCTCCAGGCGCTTGCGGCCGTGGGACGAGGTCGCCTCGTACGACCAGCCGTCAGCAGCCTCGACCACGGTTCCCCCCGCCGCACGCAGCACGGCGGCGAAGCGCTGGTAGAGCGGGCCGAGATTGCGGGGGTGGCCGGTGGCGAACAGCACCCGCTGACGTTCGCTCAGCGCGGCGGCGAAGCGCTCGGCGTAGCGGTCCAGCGCGTCGGCGGTGCGCTCGGGGTCGATGGTGTCCTGCCCGTTCCGGTGGTTGAGCAGAGGACTGACGCCGACCTTGCGGGCCATCAACTCCAGGACGGAGTCGCCGGTCCAGTGCCCGGCGGGGTCGAGGCCGAGCAGGTAGTAGGGGTCACGATCGGCCAGCAGCCGGTAGTGCAGCAGGTTGTTCTCGCGCGGCGTGCGGACCCGGCCGGCCATTCCGGTCGCCGTCAGATGCTCGACCAGTTCCTCGCGGGTGGGGTCGAGCTGTTCTCCGACGACCGGGACCAGAGCGCTCATGGTCCCGAGAGTAGCGGGCCGCACCGCGTCGGGACGGGAAACGAATCGACGCCCGGCACGTTTGGCAAACCCTGGTCAGCCCGGCCGCCGAAGCGGCGGTGCTTGCCCGAGCAGCCGGTTCACAGCCGAGTCGGTCCGCGGCTCAGTCGGTCCGCAGCGCCACGACCGGGTCGAGCCGTCCCGCCCGCCGGGCCGGGACGACCCCGAAGATCACGCCGACCGCCACCGAGACGCCGAAGGCCACGGCCGGTGACCACCAGGCGATCGCCGTGGGCAGCGGGCTGAACGCGCCGACCGCGACCGAGACTCCGACGCCGAGCAGGATGCCGATCGTGCCGCCGACCGCGGTCAGCAGTACCGCCTCGACCAGGAACTGGAGGATCACGTCGCGCTGCCGCGCGCCGAGGGCCTTGCGCAGCCCGATCTCGCGAGTGCGCTCCCGGACGCCGACCAGCATGATGTTGGAGACTCCGACCCCGCCGACCAGCAGCGAGATGCCGGCGATGGCCGCGAGCACCAGGGTGAGCAGCGAGAGGATCTTGCCGATGGTGCCGAGGATCTGGTCCTGGGTCACCGCGGAGAACTGCTGGCCCGGGTACTTGGCGGACAGCTCGGCGACCAGCTGGTCGGACAGCGGCCCGATCCGGTCCGGGGTGGGCGCCTTGACCGCGAGGTCCTGCACCGCCGCCATCCCGAACAGCCGCTGCGCCGCGGTGATCGGTATGTCCACCTGACTGTCCTGGCTGATCCCGAAAGCCGAGCCGCGGCGCACGGCCACGCCGACGACTCGGAAGCGCACGCCGGCGATCGTCACCGGCCGGCCCACCGGATCCTCGCCGGGGAAAAGCGTCGACGCGACATCGGCGCCGAGCACCGCGACGCGGGTGCTGGTGTCCACGTCGGCCTTGGTGAGGTACGTGCCCTCGGCCATCGGCCGGTTGAAGATCTGCGGCACGGTCTGGGTCAGGCCCTGGACGGTGGCGAAGTAGCCGAGCCCGCCGGCCCGGACCTCCTCGCCGGAGGTGATGCTGGCGGTCACGTCGTCCGGGGAGCCGACGACCCGCGCGGCCAGGTCGAGGTCGGAGAGCTGGAGCCGGGAGACCGAGGGCGCGGTGCCGAAGGCGAACTTGCCCGGCACGACCAGGATGATGTTGGAGCCCAGGCCCTCGACCTCGTTCTCCACCATGTTGCGCGCGCCGCCGCCGATGGCGACCAGCACGACCACCGCCGCGACGCCGATGATCACGCCGACCATGGTCAGCAGCGAGCGCAACCGGTTCGCGGCCAGCGACTCGCCCGCGACGCGCAGGGACTCCAGCGGGTTCACCCGTTCTCCGCCTTCCCCGTCACGGACTCGCCGAGCACGGAGTCGCCGAGCACAGCATTGTCGATGATCGCATTGTCGATCTCTGTATCGATCTGCGCGATGCCCGAGACGGTGTCCTCTACGACCAGGTCCTCGACGACCAGGCCGTCCCGGATCCGTATCAGCCTCCGTGCCCGCGCGGCGATCTCCGCTTCGTGAGTGACCAGGACCACGGCGACGCCGCGTTCCCGGTTCAGCTCCTCCAGGATCGCCATGACCTGCTCGCCGTTGACCGTGTCCAGGTTCCCGGTCGGCTCGTCCGCCAGCAGCACGCGTGGTTCGCCGACCAGTGCACGCGCGATGGCCACCCGCTGCTGCTCTCCGCCGGACAGCTGTGTGGGCCGGTGCCCGAGCCGGTGCCCGAGGTGCACCGCCTCAAGCGCGGCGGTCGCCCGCCGCCGCCGTTCGCCGCGGCCCACGCCGCGATAGACCAGCGGCAGCGCCACGTTGTCCAGCGCCGAGGTGCGCGCGAGCAGCTGGAAGGACTGGAAGACGAAGCCGATCGACTCGTTGCGCAGCCTGGCCAGCTCGGCGTCGCCGAGCTTCGTGATGTCGCTGCCGCCGATCAGCAGGGAGCCCGCGCTCGGCCGGTCCAGGCAGCCGAGCAGGTGCATCAGCGTGGACTTGCCGGAACCTGACGGCCCGGTTATCGCGACGTATTCGCCCTCTTCGATGCGCAGCGAGACGCCGCGCAACGCCGCGACCTCGACCCCGTCCAACCGGTACACCCGGTGCACGTCGAGCGCCTCGATCGCGACGGCGGCTGTAGTCACGACGTTCTGCGCATTCTCCGCGGTCAACCGACGTGATCCCCGTCGGCGACCTTGTCGGCGCCGGCGACGACGATCCGGTCCCCCGCACTGAGACCGGTGAGAACCTGCACCGACTTGTCGCCCTGCGCGCCGAGCCGTATCGCCTGTTTGTGCGCGACGCCGCCGGTGACGATCCACACGCTGGTGACGTTGCCGTCCGTCACCAGCGCGGCGGAGGGCACCGAGAGCGCGTGCTGCACGGTACGGACATCGAGGTCTGCGATGGCGCTCATCCCCGGCAGCGGGGTCGGCGCCGCGGAGCCGTCGGACAGCGTGCCCGCGCCGAGCCTGATCCGCACCGTGTACGTCACGCCGCCCTGCGCCGAGGTGGTGGAGTCCGGGTCGACCGCGGTGACCGTGCCCTGGTAATCGGCGCCGGGGACCGCGTTGAGCTGGATGTGCGCGACGACTCCGGTCGCGACGTTGAGCACGTCGGTCTCGTCGACCTGCGCGGTGACCGAGAGGCTCGACGCGTCGGTGACCGTGAACAGCGCGCCGCCGCTGGAGACGGGGCTTCCGACGGAGATGACCGAGCCGCCCGAGCCGGAGGATCCGGCCGAGCCGCCGGAACCCGAGCCCGAACTCCCGCCGGCCACCGCGCCGAGCGCGGACGCGCCGCTCGAACCCGCCGCCCCGGCCAGCAACTGGCTGAGCGAACCGAGGCCGTTCGCGCCCGCACCCGCCTGACCGCTGCCGAGCGTGACGACGCCGGAGATCGGGGCGGTCACCGTCAGCGCGTCCACGGTGCGCTGTGCGACGTCCACCACGGCCTGCGCCTGCGTCTGCTGCGCCTGCCCGAGCGCCGCGAGCACCTGCGACGCGGAGGCGAGGCCCTGCTGGAACTGCGCGATCGTGCCGGTGACCGCACTGATCGCCGAGTCGTATGAGCTCTGCGTCGCAGAGATCTGGTCGAGCAGCGCCTTACGCAGCGTCGGATCGGTGATCTGATTCGCTGCCTGCCTTGCCTGCCGGAACGCCCGGTCGGCGCTACTGCGCGCCGACGACGCGGCCGCAGTGAAACCATCATCAGTGGGCTGCACTGCGCCGCCGCCCGAGTCAGCGGCCTGCGCGGCGGCCTGCTTGGCCTGGTCGAGCTGCTGCTGCGCGGCCGGAGAGGAGATGACGCCGAGCAGCTGGCCCTTCGTGACGCGCTGGCCGTCCTGCACCGCGAGCTTCGCGACGGTGCCGTCCGAAGCCGCCGAGAGAGTGACTTGAGCCTTGGGGACGATGTTCGCGGGGGCCTGCACGACCTGCGCCACGGTCCCGTACCCGATCGGGGCGACCTGGATCCCCGAATCGGCATTCGACGTGCAACCGGTCACCGTGACGACCACAGTGACGCAACCGAGTGCCAGGAAGAGCCCTGTCCGAGCCCATACTCCGCTCACGCGATACATCGTATGCAGTGCGGGTTCGGCGGTTCACGGCCGGGGTCCGCCGCAGGTCTTCGCCAGAGATCTGTGCCAGAGATCTGTGCTGAAGGTCCCCGCCAGAGGTCCCCACCGGAAGGTTTCGAACTTTTCGCCGCCCCACCGGAGCGTCCAGCGCGTCCGGTGGGACGCCGATTGGCCCTACATTAAGCCAACCTGTGAATCACCAGAACCCTCGTGTCCCAACCGTGACACGCCGGTAATAAACGCATCATGCTCCTAATGCGCGGAACATGCCCGATATATGCGCAGCACACTGGCTCGACAACGGCTCGACAACGCCCGCGTCACACCCCTGAGGCCAGCTCACGGGAGCGGTCACGGGCCGCTTCCAACGCCGCGAGCAGGGCGGCGCGCACCGAGTGCCGTTCCAGTTCGCGGATCGCCGAGATAGTGGTGCCGGCCGGAGAAGTCACCGCCTCGCGCAGCTTGACCGGGTGTTCTCCGGAGTCGCGCAGCATGACCGCCGCGCCGATCGCGGACTGGACGATCAGCTCGTGCGCGGTGGCGCGCGGCAGGCCGAGCAGGATCCCGGCGTCGATCATGGCCTCGACCAGGTAATAGAAGTAGGCCGGGCCGGAGCCGGAGAGCGCCGTGACGGCGTCCTGTTGCGATTCGGGGACCCGGACGGTCTTGCCGACCGGCCGGAAGATCTCCTCGGCCCGGCGCAGATGCGCGTCGGTCGCGTGCGCGCCCGCCGAGATCGCGGACATCGCCTCGTCCACGAGCACTGGGGTGTTCGTCATGACCCGCACCACCGGCAGCCCCGGCACGCCGAGCCGGTCCGCGACGAACGCGGTCGTGATGCCCGCCGCGCCCGAGATCACCAGGCGGTCGGCCGGGACGTGCGGCGCAAGCTCCTCCAGCAGAGCCGCCATGTCCTGCGGCTTGACCGTGAGGATGAGCGTGTCGGCACTCTTGGCCGCCTCGGCGTTGGAGAGCGCCGCAACGCCGTAACGCGCGGTGAGCTCCGCAGCCCGCTCGGCTCGCCGTGCGGTGATCACGACTTCGTCGGCGGACTTCCCGGCGCGCAACACGCCGGAGACCAGTGCCTCACCCATCTTGCCGGCGCCCAGCACGGCCAGTCGGCTGCCGCTGTGCCGTTCCGTATCGCCGTAGCCAACACTCTGACCAGTCACGCGCTTTTCCTTGATCTCGTCCACGGTGTCCGTGCACAACGGTGTCTCATGCGCAGTATCCGTCCCATGCGCGGTATCCGCGTGTCCTATGTCTGATCGACGTCGACGTCGACGCCATCCGGCCCGGCGCCGCCCGGCCCGGCGAGCTGCGCGACATCGCCCTTCCGTTCAACCGCCACCGCTGCGCCCGCGAGGTGCCTGCGGGCGAAAAACAGCGCCTCTTGCAGGTCGACGTCCCGCTCGTCCTGATTCACCGCACGGCGGGTGTTGACCTCAAGCACCACACTGCCATCGAAGTCGTTGCGCCCGAGCAGGCCGAGGATCTGCGCGCAGGGCTGGTTGCCCCGGCCCGGCACGAGATGCTCGTCGGCGTTGGAGCCGCTGCCGTCGGCCAGGTGCAGGTGGGCGAGCCGCGGGCCCATGCGTTCGAGCATTGAGAGCGTCTCGATGCGCGAGGTGGCCGAGTGCGACAGGTCGAGGGTGTAGTACGGGTAGTCCTGCTCGGTCGGATCCCAGCCCGGAGCGTACGCCTCAACCCCGCGTTCACCCACGATCCGGTTGCGCGGTGTGCGCCACGGGTACATGTTCTCGACGGCAAACCGGATGTCCGTCTCCTCCTGCATCCGCCTGATCCCGGCGACGAAGTCAGCCGCGTACTTGGGCTGCCAGACGAAGGGCGGGTGCACGACCACGACCTTGGCGCCGAGGGCATCAGCCGCCTCACGCGCCTTGACCAGCTTCGCCCACGGCTCGGTGCCCCAGACCCGCTGGAGGTTAAGCCAGAACAGGCACGGCGCGTGAATAGCGAGGATCGGCAGACCGAGCCCGTCACGCAGCCGCCTCAGCGAGTCGATCGACTGGCTCACCGGGTCGTTGGTGACCATCACCTCGACGCCGTCGTAGCCCAGCCGGGCCGCCGCGGCGAAGCCGGTGGCCGTGCTCGCCGGGTACACCGAGATCGTCGATAGCGCGACCTTGGGCACGTTGACCCGAGCCGCCTCGCCGCTGCTGCCGACCGCCCACGTCACCTGACCGAGACTACATACCAGTCGGCTGGGTCTCCTACAGCCACTGGTCCTGCAAGCCGTCCAGGCGTCGCAGGATGACGCCCTCGCGCAGTGCCCACGGACAGATGTCCACGTGGTCGGCGCCGAACAGGTCGAGCGCCGCATCGGCCACGATCGCTCCGGCCAGCAGCTGACCGGCGCGCGCGGCCGAGACCCCGGGCAGTTCGGCCCGCTCCGCCGTGCGCATCCGGGACAGCTTGGGCAGCCATTCCACCAAGTCCGCGCGGCGCAGGCTGCGCGGGGTGTAGAAGCCCTCCGTGCTCGGCGCGGCCCCGCACACCCGGGCCAGCTGCCGGAAGGTCTTCGAGGTCGCCACCACCCGATCCGGCCGGCCGTAGCGGACCAGTTCGCCGACGACCTTGGCGATGCCGCTGCGCACGTGCCGGCGTAGCGCACGGACCGAGTCCTCGTCCGGCGGGTCGCCGGACAGCCAGTCCTTGGTCAGCCGCGCCGCGCCGAACGGCGCCGAGCGGGCCACCTCGGGCATCTCGTCGAACCCGGAGGCCATTTCGAGCGAGCCGCCGCCGATGTCCAGCACCAGCAGCCGCCCGGCGGACCAGCCGAACCAGCGGCGTACCGCGAGGAAGGTCATCCGGGCCTCGTCCGCGCCGTCGAGCACGGCCAGGTTCAGCCCGGTGCGCTCACGGATCCCGCGCAGGATCTGCTCGCCGTTGGTCGCGTCGCGGATGGCCGAGGTGGCGAAGCCGATGAACTCCTCGACCCCCTTGTCCTCCGCGATGTCGACGCATTCGGCCGCGAACGATTCGAGCCGCTCGGCGCCGTCCGGGGTTATGGCACCGTCCTCGCCGATCAGCTCGACCAGTTGCAGCTCGATCTTGTGCGAGAACGCCGGCAGCGGACGCGCGCCCTCATAAGCGTCCACCACCAACAGGTGCAGCGTGTTCGACCCGATATCCAAAACCCCTAGCCGCATGCTCACGACGCTAGACCACGCCGGGTCGCGCCGCTGGCGGCCGCCGTGATCTTCACCGAATCGAGGCACAACTTCGCTGCGCAGCGCCATCGACACCGTGCCATCGAGCCTCTTCGAACGGCCACCGGCGCCCGGCGCCCCGGGCACCCCGCGTACCGTACGCACTTGACGCGCCCGAGCGCAGGTCCGGGCTCCAGCCGGACCGCGAAAGATTTTCCGGCGCGGCGGATGGTCGGTTCGCCGAGCCGCTCCTAGGCTCTTGTCCGTGCCTGAAGTACCGCTGGACTTCCCCCGAGCGTGGGTCGAGTTCCCCGATCCGGACAACCCCGAGCAGGTGTTCCGCGCGGACCTGACCTGGCTGTGCTCGCGTTGGCGATGCATCTGGGGCTCCGGCTGCCAGGGCATCCACGCCGGACGGCCGGACGACGGCTGCTGCTCGCTCGGTGCGCACTACTCCGACTCGGCGGACGAAAAGCGGGTGAAGCAGGCCGCGCGCCGATTGACCCCGGAGACCTGGCAGTTCCACGGCGAGGCGGCCAAGCGCGGCAGCCGGCTGTCGATCAGCGAGACCGACCAGGACGGCGACCGGCAGACCCGCGTGCACGAGAACGCGTGCATCTTCCTCAACCGCCCGGGCTTCCCCGGCGGCGCCGGCTGCGCGCTGCACGCGCTGGCGCTGCGCGAAGGCCGGCATCCGCTGGAGACCAAGCCGGACGTCTGCTGGCAACTGCCGATCCGCCGCACCTACGACCATGTGGAGCGGCTAGACGACAGCAAGATCCTGATGATCACGATCAGCGAGTACGACCGCCGCGGCTGGGGGCCGGGCGGCCACGACCTCAACTGGTGGTGCACCGGCAACACCGAGGCGCACATCGCCGCCGATCCGGTGTACGTCTCCTACGCGCCGGAACTCGTCGAGCTGATGGGACGGCCCGCGTATGACGTGCTCGTGCAGTTCTGCGCCGACCACCTCGACACGAAGGCCCCGGTCGCCCGGCACCCGGCGTCGCCTCAGTAGCCGCCCGCGCGGTGAGGGCGCGGCGCGGCCGATGCAGGGCCATTCGACGAGCCGACTGCGGCTGTGGATGAGGCTGTGGATGAAGCGGATGCGCTAGGCGTCGAGCCCGGCCCCGGCCCGGCTCCGGACCCAGATCCCGGCCCGGAGCCCGACCCTGGCGCGGTGCTCGGGCCGCCGCCAGGTGAGGCACTGCGCGACGGCCGCACCGTGGCGGACGGCCCGACCCCGCTCGCCGAGGACGAACCGGCGCTCGGCGTCGGGGTCGGCGACGGTCCGGAGGACGGCGGATTGCTGGACTGACCGGGCGAACCAGGCGTCGCGCCGGTGGGCGGAGCGCTCGAAGGTGGCGTGGACGGCCCGGAGGTGGGGCCGTAGCCGCCGCGCAAGGTGACGACCGAGCCGCCCGGCGAGAACGTCACCGCGCTCGTCCACGGGCCGGATGGCGCCGCGCTCGTCGCGGTCGCGGTGATCGCCTGGGACTGCCCGGCGCCAAGCGTGCCAGAGCTCTGACTCAGCGTGATCCACCGGTCGCGCGGCGCGGCGCTCCACGTGGTCGGCGCGCCACCGACATTGCGCAGCAGGATGCTGACGCTGCTCGGGTCCGCGTCGCGCTGGTTGACGCTGACGCGAAAGTCGGCGGCGTTCACGCCGGAGCCGGGAGTAGCCGCGCCCGGACCCGTCGCATCGCCGACCGTGCCACTCACGCCGCCGGTTCCCGGCGCCAGACCGTTCTCACCGGAGCCGGGCGAGTTCGGGCCATGCGTGCCGGATCGCGCACCGGGCGCCGACGGAGTGCTCACCGCGACGGACAACCCGCCGCCGCCATTCGGCCCGTTGACAGCGTCCTGCTGCGCGGGTTCGGCGCCCGGGAGCACGTGCGAGTGATTCTCGGAGACCGCCCCGAGCAGCGCCGCCGAGGCAGCGGCGGCGGCACCCGCCGCGCCGAGGACGGTGGCGGACAGCACGGCCTGTCGCACCGGTCGCGACTTGTGGCGTGGACGCGGTCGCGGTTTACCGTCCTGGTCGCGAGGCGCTTCGGGCGTCGGCGCAGCAAGGCGCGGTAACCGCGCGCCGCCGCGATCCGCAGCACCCGCAGCACCCGCAGCACCCGCAGCACCCGCAGCACCCGCAGCACCCGCAGCCGTGGACGCAGCGGCCGTACCAGCGATCGCCTCTCCAGCCACGTTCGGCGCACGGAATGCGAACCGACCGGACGGCGTCGAGATGAAGCTGCCGGACGAAGCACGGCGCCTCTCACCCGACCTCACCGATTGCAACGAACGCTCGGCGTCCCGCCCGTCCACTGGTCGCCACGCCATCGTTGTATCGGGCGGAAGAACGCGCGCCGCCCAGCTTCCCGGTGACCGATACACGCCGGTGGCGTCCGTATCGTCATCCACCCTGGCTCTGTGCTTGGACGTGGGTCTAGCCCAGGGAACATCGTCGTTGTCGGATCGACCTACCGTCGCAGACACGTCGTCACGCATTCCGTTGGCACCCGGCGTCCGGCGCGGTAGTTCCGACACTGCGTCCGCAGCGACGGACGTGTCGCTCGCCACAGGCGCCCGCGTTTCCGCCGCTTGCCCATCCCCGCCCCGCATCGGCTGGTCCATGCCGATGCTCGTACGCGTCGCGCCGACGGTTCCCCGCGGCACTGCCCGCCGACCACTGCGACGACGCGCCGATGCGGGCTTCGCCGCCATCGGGAACCCGTCGGGCGTGAACCGCTGAATGCGCGCCGCGATGGCGTCGTGGTCAATCCCGAGGCGTAATGCAATCCGCGGGTCGTGCAGCTCGCTGAGCACGATCTCCCGCAACGCACGCGGAGCGGCCACGAACGGCAGGATCGTCGGCGCCGCCGGAGTGCCGATGACAGTGTGCAGATAATGCTGGCAGCGCGTGCAGCCGTCCACGTGATCCGTCAGCGGCGCGCGCAACGTCGCGTCGAGCCGCCCCGACCAGCCGAAAGTGAGTTCCGCCAGCTGCGCGCAGTGCTCGCGCGACGCTTTCGCGACAGCGACCGCGGCAAGCGAACGCTCCAGTTCCCGCCACGCGTCCGCGAGAACGCCGAAGCCCTGCGACCCGGCCGAGCCGATGACTCCACCGGCCTCACCACCGCCGAACCTTCCCGCCCAACCGGACTGGCCGAGTCCGAGCACCAGCCCGAGCCCCTGGCTGTCGAGCCCGTGACGAATCGTCAGCTCCAGGATCTCCCGGTGCGCCGGTGCGAGGCCCTCCGACTCGGGCCACTCCAGTGAGTGGAACTCGGCGCGGCGCAGATTCCGCTCCAGCGAGGCCAACGATCCGCTGGGATCGGCCGAACCGCTCGGCGGCCGCAGCCGACCCGAGACCGGGCTCGGCGACCCGCCCGCATTCGGCGAAGACGCCGCCAAGGACGACGTCGGCGATGCCAACGATGCGGATGGCGACGACGATTCCGGTGACGCCTCGGAAACCGAGGCTACGGCTGACCCTGACGCTGAATCTGCCGCCCGCGTCATGCACTCGCGCCGCATGATCGCGTAGAGCCACGGCTGGACGTGCTCAGGCTGCCGAAGCTGTGTGATGTGGCGGTCGGCGATGACGAACGTGCAGTACAGCGCATCCGCCGCAGCGTCGTGATCCCGCAGCGACCATATGGCGTACGTGTGCAGACCGTCCGCATACGCGTCATACGCCGAAGCGCGTCCCCAGCCATCTCCCGCATCGCCGGAGGGCCTGATCGGCTCGGTACGCAGCGGCCGATCATCGAACGGTG